>JBAYGJ010000015.1:0-19601 GCA_041666685.1 Patescibacteria group bacterium
AAAGGGACGAGAAAACCGCAGCGATGCGCGAGTTCCCGTAGGGAGGCGAGCGCCGCGAGGTGGGGTCGAGCGCGATTTCCGTCAGGAAATCGACGGGTGACCGAGTCCCGGATCCCCGACAGAGTCTAGAGTCCGGTGGCGAGGAGAAAAATTTTTATAACAATATAAGAATTTTTCTCACCGTCAACTGATCGATTATCCGAAAACCTTTTACTCAGAGGTGCTCATGCTCCTTTGCAACGATCAAGGTCCTCCGGTGACCACCTCACGCAGGTAGTCCACATAATTGCCTAAACTTTTCATCGGAGGAATCGTACAATGTCCAAAAGGATCGTAGTCGCTCCCAAGCGTACGCAAGTTACGCTCGCCGATCTTTTCAAGCCCGGATCAAATCGGGCCCCTGAGAATATCAGGATTGAGATCGTCCCCGCTAGCATGGACTGCCCGGTGACGGCAACCCTCAAGAAGAGAGTCGGTGACAGCGCCCGTGTCGAATTCACGCATCCTGACAAGGGTCCTCTCAGGGAGTGTATCCCACTGACCGCTACGGTCACCAAACTGGGCTGACAATCAAGCCCGAAGAAATACATCACCGCGTTGGGTTTACCCGACGCGGCTTTTTTATAATATAAAAACCGGCAGTACATGTGCACTCCCGGTTCGACAAACACTTACGGCGTTTGTCATTTAACAATTCGGCTCCAAAGCCAGAGAAGGATCAAGGCCATTCCGCTCATAGACGATCGGCATGTTCTGCTCCAACGAAGTCTTGAAGTCAAAACACGGCTCCAAGACAACCGGATCGATGAGTTTGCGAAGCACCATGTTCTCGGCCACATCGGGATCAGGAAATCTCGCATTCAGAAGCGCGTCCTTGAAATCGATATGCGATTCCATTGCGATGAAAGCGCACTTCTGAATGAAGTAATACACCTGATCAGGCGTTACCATTGACCCAGGCCGGCACAGTGCATCGCAAATGGCAGTCTTTGCCGCTTCCGATGCCCAACAGCGCTGGATACGGCTGATATTCTCCACCATCTGATCACGCCGAACTTCCATCCCGGAAATGACCTTTGTCATTGAGTTCAGCATGTAATCCAGCAGAATGGTAGCATCCGGCAAAGCGATGCGTTCTACGGAAGATTGGGAAATTTCCCGCTCCTCGGCAGTGGCGATATCCTCCATCACCGCCATGGCATAGGCGCGCAACAGCCGGACCATCCCCCTGATCTGTTCGTTCTTGATGGTGTTCTTCTTGTGCGGCATCGCAGAGGACCCTTTTTGGCCCTTGCGGCGCGGCTCAATAATTTCCCGATACCCTGACTGCCCGAGCAGGAAATTGTCGAATGCCATTTTTTCGAGTACGCACCCGAGAATGGCGATCTCGGATACATATCGTGCGATCGCATCACGCAGGATGATCTGCGATGCAGCCGGCCTGACAGTGAGGTGAAGCAGCTCACAGACCTTCGCCTCCAGTTCTGGAGTCAGAGAATCGCCGTAGGTGCCCATGGCACCGGAGCATTTGGTAGCGGCCAGCTGGGACTGCAGGAACATGAGAGTCTCTCGGGACTTCTTCAGGCCGTCCAAATAGACGACCACGCGTGCCGCATAGGTGATCACCTTGCCGTCCTGCCCGTGGGTAATGCCCATACAGTACGTCCATATATGCTCACTGGCCAGCTTATGGACTGCCGCGATCAGACCGTCCAGCCGGGCAATGATCTGCGCGTGGGACATGAGGAGCATGAGGGCCTGTGCCGGATCTTCGATGTCGAACGATGTCACCATCTTGTGGAACTCCGCCTGCAATTCAGGCGGCAAATACTTCCGGCACGTGTCGACAAAGGCCTGAAGATCATGGTCGATCTCCTTTTCACGGGCATCGATCTCCTTGAGAGTGAACTTAGCCTGCCGGCGGATACGCTGGTATTTTTCTTCCTCCAGCATGCCCAGCATGACACGCGCTTTGAGAATCGTCAGCTCAACTTTGAGCCACAACTCGAATTTCTTGCGAAGTGTCCAAATTCGCTTCATCTGAGGTAGCGAATAACGGTCTATCATGACATACCTCCAAAAAAATATGTTTCAAGGTTCTATTTCAAATTACCCAACCTTAGCACAGCAAAAAGCCCTAGTCAACGATAAAAAAACGACCTCCGCAGCTCATGCCACGGAGGTCAAAATACTATCGAAAAAATGTGCTTCGTTATCGATCCAGGCGGAAGATCTTGCCGTCAGCTCCCGGTGAACTCGACAAGCTAACCGGAACTCCCAGATGGCTCTCATACAGGCCTACCAATTCCTGGATACAGGGCGGCAGTTCCTCATACTGACCCATGCCGGTCAGGCTGATATCACGGAGGTCGATCGCGAGATCCACACAGGTCAGTTCGACGCGGTCCAGCACCTCGGAAGGTTTCGGATATACCATCCTGGGTATTGGTATACCGTCGATGACATAGTTCAGACATACCGGCAGCTGGAAATGCAGCCCGGAAAGCATATCCACTCTGGTGAGGAAAAGGCTGTCCACACCGTTCATGTCGCAGGCCCAGGCCGTCTCGTGCAGATCAGGACCGCCGATTTCCCGCCCGCGTCCGGTGGTGGCTCCGAGCTCATTGCCCAGGACCATGAAATACTGGGCCATCTCAACCCTGGTCGCCTCACCGGAATTTATCCGCTGGCGTTTCGCCTGAAGGAATTGCTCGCGCAACTCCGAGCTACACGTCGACAGTTCAGAGAACAGCTCAGGGCGGAGCTTCGGGAACTCTTCGGCAGAGTCACGGTCCCACCATTGGGTCGGGAACGGTCCGGCACCGACACGTGTCGGGAACAATTTCGAAACGAGAATCACCGGCCCGAAGCATCTCATCGGCAGACCGCTACAGTATGCGGCGGATTGCGCAATCGAATGCGTGGCGGAATTGTTCGGATACGTGCCGGACGAATGCAGGCCGGCCCCCTGGGTCATGCCGAATAACGTGGGAATGTTGTTCCTGGCAAGGTCGTGAAGTATCACATCCGTATCAGTCACATACTCCCATATGTTCCCGGCTAACTCGAGGAGGCGCTGGGTCTCTTCTTCAGGGTTCGCCACCGGCAAATCGCGGATACCAGACTTCTTCATCTGGATGAAAATCGGCATGAACGTTCTGTGAAAAGCGTCCACGTACCGATGGACCAGATCCGGATCAGACAGATGCCCGACCTGCAGGCCTAACCGCAGGTCAATCCCTGCCAGCATGGGAGAAATCCCCCGGCCGGTCGGTTTGGCGCTGAAACTGCCCCGGCAGTATTCAATCCACTGCTCGAGCAGTACATGGTACGACATGAGTACCGGTGCCTTCTTGCTGATGGCCAGGTTGGCTTTCGGTTCGCCGACAACCTGCTTGATTGCCGCGATCTCCGCGATCAGGCGTTCCAGATCTATTAGGACCCAGTCGCCGATCACGGACAATTTGTGGTCTGCCCACCCGGTCGGTACCAGATGGAACACCAGCTTATGCAGCTGATCATCCAGACCAGTCACCAGCCTGGTCCGTCCCGTGTTCGCACCTCCTGCTACTCGGACAAATGCTTTGTGGTACGGAGCCAAAGCTGACTCCACTACGCCCTTACCCTCATCGCCCCATTGGTCTCCGACGAGTACAGTGAACTTCCGTCCATTACTCCGGGCCTGGAGCCGATACAGATAATTACCGGCATCGTATTGCATGAAATACCTCCTGACGCCTTGCCTACAAAGCGTCCTGTGTAAGTTTCAATTCTCAAATAACTATTTTTACAAATTATCTTACCTTATCACAGTAAAAAGACGCAGTCAATCAAAAAAAGACCCCCGATTTTCTATCCGGGACCAATCACTAATCGATTATTCCCACTCGACTGTTCCTGGCGGTTTGGAGGTGATATCGTACACGACCCGGTTCACTTCCCGGACTTCATTGGTGATACGCACGGAAATCCTGGCCAATACGTCATGCGGCAACTGGGCCCAGTCGGCTGTCATGAAATCCTTGGTCGTGACCGCCCGGACGATGATCGGATGGCCGTAGGTACGGCTGTCACCTTGCACGCCGACAGACCGGATGGCCGGCAACGCCGCATAGTACTGCTGGACGCGCTTGGCCCAGCCGCTTGTTTCGATTTCCTCGCGGACGATAGCATCCGCCTGCCGGACTATTTCCACACGCTCCTGCGTCACTTCACCGATAATTCGTACTGCCAATCCCGGGCCGGGAAACGGCTGTCGCTGCACGACTGACTCGGGCAACCTCAATAGCCTGCCAATCTGCCGCACTTCGTCCTTATAGAGTTCACGGAACGGTTCAACCAGCTTGAAGCCAAAACGCTCCGGCAACCCGCCGACATTGTGGTGCGATTTTATTACTGCCGCGGTTTTGCCTACGCTGACACCCGACGTGATGGCGTCGGTATAGAGGGTCCCCTGGACCAGCCACTGCACCTGGCCTAACTTTTTCGCTTCACGCTCAAAAATACGAATGAACAATTCGCCGATGATCTTCCGCTTTCGTTCCGGATCGGCCACCCCTTTCAGTTTGGCGAAAAACTGCCGGCTGGCGTCGATAACCCGAAGATTGATATGCTGGTATCCGCGGAATGTTTTTTCCACTTGCCGGACCTCCCCCAGTCGCATCAAACCGGTATCGACAAAAATACAGGTCAGCTGTTTGCCCACCGCACGATGGACCAGTGTAGCTGCTACCGAAGAATCAACGCCGCCTGACAGTGCGCATACCACCCGGTCACGGCCAATAATTGTTTTTACCTCTTTCACTTTTTTACTGACAAACCCGGCCATTGACCAGGAACGCTTGGCTCCGGTCAATCGCACGAAATTTTCAATCATCTTCATCCCATGTACCGTATGCGCCACTTCCGGGTGGAATTGTAGCCCAAATAATTTGCGACGCTCGTCACCCATGGCGGCAATAGAACAATTGTCCGATGTAGCAGTCCTAGCAAAGCCGTGAGGCATTTTTGTTACCTGGTCGCCATGCGACATCCAGGTCAACTGTTGCTTGGCAAGGCCCCGGAATACAGAACTTTTTTTCACAATACGGACAATAGTCGGGCCATACTCCCTCAGACGCCCAGCCCTGACTCGTCCGCCAAGTTCGAATGCCATAAGCTGCATCCCGTAGCAAATGCCCAAAACCGGGATATTCAAATGAAAAACAGCCCTGTTAATGCGCAGGGCATTTTTTTCGGATAAATTCTGCGGACCGCCGGACAAGATGATCCCTTTGGCGGCAGACAACTTTTCGAGTGAGGCGGTACTGGCCAACAATTCCGCATACACCCCAAACTCTCGGATCCGTCTGACAATCAGGTGAGAGTACTGGGAACCGAAATCGATGACATAGATGCAATCATGCATAGGTTACCGTAAAAATGACGCTTCCAAAGCCCAGCGCGTACACTCCTCAATTTGCGAACGGTTCAAAATGCCGGCTTTGCGCAACAGCTCCTGCTCCTCATACAGGTTTGTCGCGTACATTTCCGGCCCGTCGGTATTGATGGTGAACTTAATCCCATTTTTCAGATATGTCCGGATGATTTGGCCGACCTCGCGGATGCCGGATACGACACTATTATGGATATTCGACGTCGGGCAGGTTTCCAGCACGATCCCCTGCCTGGAAATCTCGGACATAACCGAGGTATCCTTGACGCATAGCAACCCGTGCCCGATGCGATCGGGTTTGATCATATTCACCACATACTTCAACTCATTGATACTGCCCTCTTCGCCGGTGTGGATAGTGATGCCCAGTCCGGCCTCGCGCGCCCGCTGGAATAAAGCACGGTGCTTTTGGATGGAGAAACTCTTCCGCTGCGGACCGGCCAGGTCAATGCCGATAATCCCGCTATCTTTGTACTGGATAGCTTTGCGCAAGATAATTTCATTCTGCTTGAAGGTGAGGGTCCGATCCATCATCAGGATAATTCCCGCCTTGACCTGCGGGTATTCCAGCAGGGCCCGGTCCAGGCCCCAGAGGGAAGCGACGATAATATGGTCCAGGTCTTTTTCTCCGCCACGGTTCCTGAACATGGGATTATACCTCAGTTCCTGGACGACAATATTGCACTTGCGGTACCCGCCGCCGATAACGCTTTTGACCGCATCCTCTATGGCATCCGGGGATGACTGGATCAGCTCGGTCCAGTAGAAAAAATTATTATGCATCTCATCCAGGTTCCGGTTCCGTTCCTTGCCCGAGATCGTGATCATGTCCTCAAAATCCCAATAATTCTTGCTGGGCAACTTTATGCCCTGCCGATGCGCAATAGACCACAGTATAGCCGGATCAACGGATGCGCCAAGATGGGCATGGAGTTCTGCTCGCGGTTTGTTTGTTTTTCTCGGCATAAAAAATAGTTAATAATTCGGGGCTTTCTTGCTGATAGCAATGGTATGCGGATGGGACTCTTTCAGGCTGGCATCGGTAATCCTGATGAATCGTGCCTGTGCAGGAATTTCTGGGATAGTAGCGGCGCCGATATACCCCATACCGCTTTTCAGGCCGCCGACGATATTCCACACCACCTCTTCCACCGTCCCTTTATACGGCACGACACCCTCTACGCCTTCTGGCACGTACCGTTTTGCGTTCTTTTGGAAATACCGATCAGTAGACTTGCCGCCCTGCATGGCACCCAGGCTTCCCATGCCCCGATATGATTTGTATATTTTCCCATTAATCTTCATCAGTGTACCGGGCGCTTCACGGGTCCCGGCGAACATGGAACCCAACATGACTGTGGATGCGCCGGCGGCCAATGCTTTCACTACATCACCGGAATATTTAATACCGCCATCGGCGATAACCGGTACCCGTCGCTGCTTGGCGACTTTCACGACATCCAACACTGCCGTCAGCTGCGGCACGCCCACACCAGTGACAACACGCGTCGTACAGATGGAGCCGGGCCCGATTCCGACTTTGACGGCATCGGCAAAAGTTACAAATTCTCTGGCGGCGTCAGCGGTGGCAATATTACCCACTACCAATTGCGCTTTGATGAGTTTCTTTATCCGCCTGGCATCAGCGATTATTCTGGTGTTATGGGCATGAGCACAATCAATGAATATGACGTCGGCTCCATGACGGTCCAGCGCCTTCGCCCGCTCAATGTCATGCGGTCCGACTGAGGCGGCGGTTAGAACGCCGGATTTTTTAACTTTCCTGACCATAGCCACCGACTCCTCCACTGTACAATTACGGTGCAAGACTGCCAGTCCGCCAAGCTTGCCCAGAGTGACAGCCAAAACCGGCCCGCTGACCGTATCCATGGCAGCAGCGAGAATGGGGATTTGCAATGTTATTTTTTTTGTCAGTCGTGATTCCAGCCTCACCTCACTCCTGACCACGGATGATTTCCGTGGCGCCAGTAGTACATCGTCAAATGTTAGCCCTAATGGAAAATGATATTCGCCCATAAATAGGTTGGAAATAAAGTGGGCTCATTATATCACACTCCTCAAGCCGTCGTACAGAGTCAACTATGGCCGGCCTGTTTTGTTATAGGGTATGTCCACCACGTGCAGCCGAGACCAATGGTCGATCGGTTTGGCTAAACTGACTTTCACGTATTTCGGCGACAGAATGAAATCCTGGTACCCGCTTTCATCGCTGGTTCCGCCATTCGAGAATATCGTCACTAATTTCTTATCAAACAGAAATTTATAGCCGGCGGAGACATATTCGTGCGACCGGATCAGGACATGGGCCCCGGCTGCCTGCATGAAATCATCAAAGACCTGGCGGCCAAACAGATAGTGGCTTCCCCGCCGGTAATTGAAAACAAAACTATTAATTTCTTCAGTAGGGTCATTCCAGCGCATTTCTTCTACAATCTCGTCATCAGCCAGTTCCTTCAGGGAATTCATGGAAAGTATCGGCAACCCGCCATGGACAGCAACGATGCCGTTTCCGGTGACGACCATGCCCGGCCACCGTTCAAACAGGCCGTTTAGTTGCTCAAAAATTTCCTGGCCCCGGTCATAATCAAATGATTTGAGACAGGATCCCAGCAGTCCGAAATATTGGTTGAGCTGCATTTCCTCATGATTGCCCCTGAGAAGGAATACGTTCTCTGGATGGTGTTTTTTCAGGCTCAAAAGCAATTCAATATTCTTGATATCCGCTTTGCCCCGGTCAGCGACGTCACCCAGCATGACTAGATATAATGATTCCCCGGAAGTGACCCGCTCCACAAACCCTTCGGCCTGCACAATTGATGACACGGCGAGCGAATCCCCGTGCGTATCGCCGATGAAAATCGCCTCGCCCCGTGATGGCAGGTAAACGAGTGGCCAATCAGTAAACGGTCCAGCCGAATGAGTACTGGTTATGGTCGCTCCAATCTTGCCCCGGCCCGACTTCTGTTCGGTGATCAGCAGCTGGGTAACTTCATCAATCAGCCTGGACAGCAAGTCCGCCGCCTCTTTTGTAGCCAGTCCGATTTTTTTCCCAGTCGGCACCATAGTCATGGAATTAGTATTGTAAGTTGTTTCGGCAATATTTCAATGATGTATGTATTCCTGGGCTGCAGCAATTCACCGTCAACGTGCGCTGAAAGCGATTCATCTGACTCAATTTCTACCCGGTATCCCGTATACAGGTGCACCTCTGGCATGCCCAAGTGTTTGCCTTGTAAAAATTTAGGTAAATTTCTCAGCGCATACCATCGGCCGGTTTTCTCGACCAGGCAGATGTCAAAATGGCCGTCATCGATCTTGGCCATCGGCGTGACATAGAATCCTCCGCCATATCGCGTGCCATTGCAGGTCGCTACCAGGAACAGCCGCCCATAATATACCTCGTGTCCGTCGACTGTCACACGCACCTGCGGAAAACGATATGTAACCAACGTTCTCAGCACAGCTAACAGATATGCCCAGAACCCCCGGACAAATTTCAAGTACCGCCGTACCCGGCCCGCCGCTTCACCGTCGAAACCAACCCCAACACCGTTGATAAAATACCGGCTGCCATTCACCTGTCCGAGATCAATTTTTTTCATCGAACCTGATTTTAGAATTTCCAGGATCTTCGTGGCATTTTTCGGTATACCGATGGTCAGGGCAAAATCATTTCCAGAACCGGACGGGATAATCCCCAGCACAGCCGATGTGCCGACTAGCCCGGTGGCCACTTCATTGACCGTACCATCACCGCCGACGGCGACAATGACCTCATAGTTTACGGCTGCCTGACGGGCCAGGATGACGGCTTCACCGCTCTCCTTGGTAATAACCGTATCAAACGTCCACCCCTGTTCACGGCAATAAGACTGAATTTGGCCAATCGAATGCATCTGCTCACCATTACCGGCCACCGGATTGATGATAAAATAATATTTTGAAAAGTGTGGCATAGTCATATTAAGTATACGCCAGTTTGACACGGGTTTCCATTATGCTAAACTATTCAATATGCAACACGCAATAACACTCAACCAAGTCCCGCCATGCCAAAAGGAACCCAATTCCTCTTGGCCATATGATGCTGCATAAAAAAGTACAGGTATAAAATAAACGCATCAGGAACCCGGCTACAGAGGCCGGTTTTTTGGTATGTACAAATTGTCCTTTATAGCATTCCCAAGGAGGAAATCATGAGAACAGAAAAACTGACAGCCATGCGGACGGATGAGCTACTCGACCTACTTTGGCTGCCGAATCAACTCAGCTGCGTCGAGGAAGAGATCCTCGTTCTAGCTGAGCTGGGCGCACGTTATTTGACGCCAAAACAAAAAGCGCTGATACGCCATCTCGTGCCTGCTGCCCGGAGGCAGTATGACTATCGCGTCAGTTCATTAAATGGCTCTGTTTAAAAAACAAAGTTCTTTCATCAAAAAACGGTTACCCGTAGGTACCCGTTTTTTATATTTACAAACCACATTATTTTCTTTGGCTGCGAGACCTGGAGTCGAACCAGGATTAACGGATTCAGAGTCCGTCGTCCTACCATTAGACGATCTCGCAACGATACGGAGAATTATTGTACTAATTTCTTAAATCGGGAGTCATGTGTCCAACCATTAGACCCGCCTCGACTCGCCGTGCTCATCGCGGCGAGGCGGGCGATCTCGCAATAAGGTCAACCAATATTACAAAAAATCCTGAGATTAATCAAGTCCCCATTCTCTGCTATTCTTTGGCTGCTGTTTCGCCAAATACCTGCATGGCCTGGTCCCAAAGATTGCCACTGTCCTCTGTCTGGCTAGCCGGCTGAAGTTTACCGAATTCTTCGCTGGAAAGCACAACAGTTGCCAGAGCCAACTTCTCGCCAAAAAGCACCGTTGCCGCATCTTCAATAATCGACCGGATTGAACGCTCCTTCAGTCGGTCAGCGTGCAATTTATGCTGGAATGCCACGATAAGCTGGTCACCGTCAATCCTGTATGGATGGCCCATCTTGAGGGACAAACCCGCGGAATGATTATGTGTCCTCACGGCGGTAACAAGTTCAGACCAAGCCGATCGAATCGTATCCACACTAACCTTGATGGCAGATTTTTTTGCGGTTTCAGTTTGTTGCTGTTTTGGCGGGTCGGCAGGTTTCTTCGCTGCAGGCTGGCCTGGAGGATCGCTGGGTTTGGACGGGGCATCATGCGGGCTGTCATCCTGGTCGGTGCACAGTTCAACTACAGCTAATTCCAATGGTAACTGGACGATCTGGCTGTAACGCGCTTCACGTGACTTAGCCATGAGTTTCTCAATAATTTCCACAAGCCGGCGGGCGGTAATTTGCATGGTCAGCTGCTCGACTTCCGCCATGAGGTCCTTGCTCAGTTCCAAATTCTTCAGCTCCTCTTTTGAAGCACTGACCTTATATACCAGCACCTTCCGGAAAAACTCAATAATATCCTTGGAAAAATCCGCGATATTAATCCCCTCGTCGACCAGACGATTGATCACTAATAATCCTGCAGCGGCATCGCGCACTGAAAGGGATCGGTAAAAATCCAGAATCAATCCGAAATTTGACCGTGGAATAATCAGCGAGGCAACGTCCATCGTCACATGCTTCTCCCCAAGTGACAGCAGCTGTCCGAGAAGCACCTCGGCGTCACGGACCGAACCCTCCCCGCGCTGTGCGACAGAATGCAATACGGCTTCATCCACCTCAACTTTTTCAATTTTTGCAATAAACCTCAAGCGGGTCAGCAAGTCCTCGATATTGGCCCGTTTGAAATCAAAACGCTGACAGCGGGAAATAATGGTTTCCGGGACACGATGGATTTCCGTTGTAGCCATGATAAAAATGACATGGTCCGGCGGCTCTTCCAGCGTTTTCAACAGAGCGTTGAAAGCCGAGATGGATAACATATGCACCTCGTCGATAATGAATACTTTATAGGCGAAACGCTGCGGGGTGAACCGGGAGTTCTCGATGATGTTTTCCCTGACGTTATCCACCCCGGTATGCGATGCGGCGTCAATTTCTATCAAATCCAGCGCCCGTCCGGCGGCAATTTCCTTGCACGCTTCACAGGTTCCGCACGGTTCGCTTTTCTTGCGGTCAGTGCAATTCACGGCCTTGGCCATCAGTCTGGCCATGGTCGTTTTGCCGACCCCACGGGGACCGGAAAACAGATACGCATGGGCAATGCGTTTATGTTCGATCTCATTTTGCAGGGTGATGACAATCGGACGCTGACCGACCACTTCCGAAAAATGTTGCGGGCGGTATTTCCTGTATATGGCTTGTGACATAATAAAAAATCGCCAAATCTAATGCGATTACATTGTATCCCACTTTATTTAAATAGGCAAACTCACTTATCCTAAGCGCTAAGTTCTTCGATTTCTTCAACTGCCGGGGCTGATTTTGCATTGGCTACCGGTTCGGCGGCTATACCGTCAGCCGGTATTTTTATGATATTTTCTACAGCGGCCCAAACGCTCTCAGCATCTTTCGGCGTCAGAATGACGACTTCATCGCCCGGCTCACCTTTGAAATAGGTAATGCTGGCCAGTAACACTTTATATGACTTGTCGCCGACGATGGCCCGATATTCATCCGTTGCCTCATCGCGCGCCAGCATGCCGACCAGGCGGTTCCGGTCCACCGGACCGATCTGTTTATACATAAACGACCCATCCGCCATAATAGTCAGTTTTAGCGTATCGCCCTGGACCAGTTTTGATTTGGATGCATAATTTGCCGGGATACTGTACTGTTTACCGTCAGGTCCGATCATATTCTGGCCGTCGAACACGCCTTCGATAATTTTCTCATTCCCGGACGCTACCACCTTCCCGACTTCTTTCGCCTTATCCGTGACATCAGTGGACACGTCCTCATCATTTCCAACCATTGAACGTAAAAGCTGCCTGGCGTTCTCAAGGGAGACGTGGGCTGTTTCGACTAATTTGTTGATCTGTTGTAGTTTGTTTTGTTTCGTCATTTTTTTCTTATTTATTTTTCGGCGATGCTTTTTATATTTATTGTATGTTGATGTTTGGTTATTGCTATGTTTTTATGTTGTTTTGCTTAATTTTTGTGTGGATTTTTTACGTATGCAGTTTATCGCATACCAGGGAGTTAGTCAACACCCTCGGCAAAGCTCTCTTCGAGCTTGAGCGGCGAGGTCATCATGCCTCAGAACCGATGGCAGTGTTGATACTCAGCTACGACGGAGTATCAACCCGATAGGAATAGATGGTCATCTGGTTTGGTTCGGGTTTGTCGACCGCATCAGGAGTAAATCCTGGGATGGAAAAACTATAGGAAATAATTCGTGAGCCCGGCCTCAGCTCCGCCTTGAACTTCGGCGCCAGTTTTTTCATGGCCATCGGCGTAAGAAAACAAAAAATGACACTGGCTTGGCTCAAGTCGCGTTTCAGGAAATCCTTGAACACTACATCTACCCGGCGTGACAACCCCCGGAAAATAATCCGCCCTTTTGTCCATAAATACGGCAGAACTGAAATTTCAAAACCAACCAGCCGCTTGGCCGGCGTACTATTTGCAAGCGCTACCAACACCCTCCCGTCTCCGCATCCAAGATCATACACGATGTCATCCGGCTTGATCCCGGCTAATTTTATAATCCGGGGGATATCACGCTTGAACACGGGCACCCACGGCGCCGCTTTCAGCCCGGCATATGCGGCTGTACCGAAAAAGACGATAATGCCGAGTAAAATAAGGATAGGTAAAATTGCGTCAACCATGTGCTAATGGTATAACTTTACACTTCATATGTCCACTGACTACAGTCTTATGACCACGACAATATCTCAACACACTACCTCTCACCAATTACAGATTACCTATAACAGGCCTACTACATATTCCTCGTGCCGGTCACCGGCCCCTGCGTCGGCAATGGTTCGCCCAACCTTGAACGTTCCATAATTTCGGCTTCCACCGATTTCTTTTCACGGCCATATTTCGCCCTCGAAAGCTCTACGATCTGGCTGGCGAGGACAGGGTCCCCCACTGTCGGCGGATAGGTCATCATATTGAAAGGTTTCGAAGATGTGTTGTCGATCAGCAACTTCACATTGGCCGTATACATTTCCACGTTGATGACGTCATATTCATTGAACACCGGCTCGAACTCCTTGGCCAGCGTCTCGGCATCCTCCACACCGGCACGGAACGCGACGATAGTGCCGGCATTGCCGAAAACGGCATCTCGAATCTTGGTATCGTTATTTTCCCGGACCAGCTGGCTGATATACTGGTGGGCCATAGTCAGGTCCAGACGGTATTTCCGTGCTTCGGACAGGATGGTAGCGATGGAATCTGTGACAAAATTCTGGAACTCATCGATATATAGGTAAAAATCGTTACGTTGGTTCTCCGGAATACCGACACGTTTCATGGCCGACATTTGGAGCTTGGAAACAATAATCAGCCCGAGCAAATTTGAGTTCACCTCGCCGGTCGTGCCCTTGGACAAGTTGACCAGCAGGATCTTTTTCTTGTTCATCACATCGTCAAACGAAAATCCCGATTTTGGCTGGCCGATAATATTCCTCATCATGGCGTTTTCCACGAATCGGCCGACTTTGGAAATAAGGTAGCCGAGCATCTCAGATTTATGGAAATCTGACGTCTTAGCCATCTCCTTTTCCCAAAAGGCGCGCACCACCGGATCCTTCACTTTCGATAATTTATACTTTTGGAAAGCTATGTCAGTGAACATCCGGGGAATTTCCACGATGGTGCCGGGATCCTGTTCGTCCTCCATAAGCGTCAACATGACATTGCGCATATTATGCTCGAACATCGGACCGATCATTTCCGGAGGGAATAATTTGTAAAAAATTGCGATCATTTCCTGGACGGCGAAATCCTTCTCTTCCGGCGTCCGGGCTTCCAGCATATTCAACCCCACGGGATTTTCAGTATCACCTGGATTGAAAATGATCACGTCGTCCGCCCGCTCTTTCGGTATATGCGGCAAGACGGCATTGATCAGGTCGCCATGTGGGTCGACGACACCAACCCCTTCGCCGTTCTGAATATCCTGGATGATCATATTGGAAAGCAGGACGGATTTGCCCGTGCCAGATTTACCGATAGCATAAACATGGCGGCGCCGATCTCCCTTCTTTATATAAATGGGCACCTCTACCCCCCGATAAACATTTTTTCCGAGAAGCAACCCCTCTTTCGGGACGTTGACCGGCGCGGCTGCTTTGCGTGCTTGTAACCAGCGGATGTTTGGAGTCTCAGTCTCCGGCAACGGAAAATGAAACAGGCTAGCCATCTCTTCTGTATTCAGGACGCAACGGTATTTGTTATTATAATGCCGGTAGATGAAATCATAAATTAACTTTTCCTGGCGCCAGGGACCCTTCCGTTGGAACCCGTTGCCGTATTCATATAATGTATATTGGCTGAACGAATCCGTCACATGGGTCATGTAGGCTTTTGCCCGGTCAGCCGAACGGGCTGAGACGACGATCCTGATATTGACGTCCATGCCGGCCTTGGAAGTCTTTTCCTCGATGCTTTTAGCGATTTCCTCTTCACGTGGAGATAACTGACGGATCGGCTGGCCATCTATGGATTTTTTCTTTGGGAAAAAGGTCCGGAAAATCTCAAAAAAGAGCCCGTAGATGCCCCGCCGTCCGACCGCTTCCCTGACCGTCTTGCCCTGATGCATTTCACGGGCTACCCGCGCACCCCAATTATGCCATTCAGCCTTGGCTGAACGGACAACATATTGGATGGCGATCCCCTCATCAGGCTCAACTTTTGAGAGGACATTTGTCAGGGAATTCAACGGGTCGATGTCCAGCTGGCGGAATGTCCTGATAGGAAAGATATATTGCTTTTTGAATATCAACGAAGTAGCCAGGACACTACTCTGTGGGCGGAACAGATTGTAATCTTCCACTTCCTCGATCTGGGCCTGCGGGTACTGGGCATGGATGTGCTGCTCCATGTAGGCCTGGAAATACCTGGGCACCACTACATAAAAAGAGATCAATCCCTGGTCAGCCACGATTTCTAGCGAAAAATGGTCCGAACGGCCGCTCATCATCGTGCCCAGGCCCCGCTGAGCACGCATGCCGCCCAATACGGAAAACCACGCCTCAGCCGATGCAAGCAGCTCCGCCACAGGCCGGACGCCCTCCCTCTCAGAATCCTTGAGCGAAGATTCTTTTGGAACGGTCACCAGCAGGATAACTTTCTTCAGCGCTTCCGGCACCTGCTTGCCCTTGCGCATCCGGATCAACAGCAATGACAAAGCCCCGGTCACGACCAGTACCACTGATACGGCGACTAAAAATATCGGGAAACTTGGCTTCCCGACGATAGTGGACCAAACACCTGTAGACCCGCTTGTGGCGGCCACGGTTGTCGCGAGGGCGATGATCATGTAATGAAAATTATATGTCTTTGTGTTTTTGCTCGTGCAACGCAATGATCCGGTCTGCCTTGATCTTTGCTTCCTGCTCCAGGAAAAATTTATTCACGCCGGGGATCATCCTCAGCCAGTCACGGATCAAATCCAGAATTGACTTCACTTTTACTTTTGCATCCTGCAGCAATTTGGCGATGGCCGTTGCCGTCTCTTCGCCTTTTTTCTGGAATGCCGCCTGCTCTGCCGGATTCATCTGCATGAAAATTTCTTCCAAATGGTCGGACAGGATCGCTTCAACACGACTCTCTTCTTCACTTTTAACTTCAACAATAGGCTCCGTGACAACCGGCTGGGGAGGCGGGGCGTATTGCCTACGGGCCTGTTCGCCCTCTGGTGATATTTCAGGTGCCTGCTCCCGACGCGTCTCGGCTGGACGTTCTGGGGTCACTTCAATATGGACCTCACGCCTCTCGGGCAACGGCGTCTTTTCGGTCGAAGGCTCAGCAAATATATCCTCGACTCCACCTGGCTCTTTTTCGGGATTTACCGGGATCGGCTGGATTGCCATAAAAAATCACTAAATCAATCTAATGTTCAAATTATATCATTTTTTTACTAAAAAAGCAAGTTTCAGGCAGTGCATAACCACCCTTGACATACTGTCCGCCTGGTGGTAGTATAGTTAGTTACTTAATTGAGGAAATACTAGTTATACATATTAACGGAGGAATGGAGCAATGAAAAAGCACCTGCTGTTCTTTGTCATTTTGGCTGTTGCGTGCCTGCCGATACAGGCATGTGCGGTTACCCACAAGAATCATGGTTCCCAGACCATGACGTGGAAACGAGCCGCTTTCGGGTGCTACATCACCCTGGGCGGACAAACGCTGCTGGGAGCAGACAATTCCAGCTACGCGCAATACTACTCGCTGACCGGTAACGGGGTTCATGTGCGAATCTCCCCCATCACGCCCAACAATGGTAGCTGGAAAGTTACCAAAGTTTCATGGAGTAATGGAAAGAATGGGAAAGATATGTGGGTGAAGAATGTAAATTACAAAAAATTCACCAACAGCACGACTCTCATGGCGGTGACAATCACCTGGGAAAACCAAGGCCTCTCAACGACGGCCGACGGAAAGTTCCAGAAAACCATCCTGGACAGCTACACTGGTACGTTTTACTTCAACGTCCAGCACTGTGCCAAGACTGTTAGCCGTCGCCGGTGACCAGCCAAAACAAGAATACCGTGAGGATGAGAAATACATCCAACAATCGGTTTCTGAAAGAATAAAGGCGCAAAGAGAACAATCTCTGAGCGCCTTTTTCCTTCCCCGAGGAACCTTGCCAAAAATGAAAATATGTGCTACAATATATAGGTACAAACAAAAAGAAAGGACAAAAAAACAAAACCAACCTATGGCCATCCAAGAACTCCAGGGAAAACACATGCGATGGGTCAGCCTCACCAACGTGAGGCAGATTTCTGATCCGGAAATTACCTACATCAAGAAGAACTTCAAATGCCATCCGATTAACCTGAAAGACTGTATTATCAACGGCCAGCGTCCGAAGATTGATGTTTACAGCGATTATTTATTCCTGGTCATGCTCTTCCCGCTCTATAACCGTTCAACCGGGGAGATCATATCCGCTGAAATTGATTTTTTTGTCGGTCAGGATTATCTGATCATGGTACATGACGGCAAGCTTGAGCCGGTAGTCCGTCTGTTTAACCATTTGAGGAAAACCGGACGCGAGAAGGAACGCGATGAATTCCTGAACCGCAACATCATCCTGATCCTGCACGATCTCCTGAACATGCTTTTAATGCACACCTTCCCGATGCTGGACCATATCAGCCTGGATATCCACCAGACGGAAAAACGGATCTTCCGAGGCAAGGAAAAAGAAATGGTCGGCGCGATTCTGGCTACACGGCGGAATATCGTCAATTTCCGGAAATTCATGCAGGCGCACAAAAATATCCTGAAAAAACTGGAACATGCCAACCGCGATCTGGACCTGTATGAGCCGGCAAAAGCAGACGTGTATTTCAACAGCCTGATCGACCGCAGCAAGGAAATCTGGGATTCCCTCGACAGTTTCAAGGAATCCATCGACGCACTATATGACACCAATGAATCACTGATATCATTCAACCTGAACCAGATCATGAAGATGTTCACCAGCATTTCGGTGGTTATCTTCATCCTGACGCTGGTGGCCACCATTTTCTCCGCGAAGCTGCCCCATACGCCGTTCGCAAATTCAAATGGCGGCTTCTGGTGGCTGATCCTCATAGAACTGTTCGTAGCCTCAATAATCATCTTCATCTTCAAAAAGCGCCGCTGGATGGAATAACGCATGCCCCCATATGGCTTACATTGAAACACAAATAGAGGTCGCACAGCAGGTAAAGACCACGACAAAAATCACCCTAGCTATCGGGATGATAACTGCCGGTTTTGTCGGCATATCCCTGTTTGCCAATGCGTTCCTGGCCGGGCCGATTGGACGCAGTCTCCCAGCGACCGACACCAACCCCCCAACCGTACGGCTGCAGACTCCCCTGGCGCATAACGTCTCCGGCATACGACTGCTCTCCGTCAGCCTGATGGACTATTCCAGCATCAACCATGCGACGGTCCTGATCGACGGGAAAGCCAGTTACCGGGAAAACAATCCGAAATCCCAGTGGCTCTACTTCCTCAATTCGCACACTCTAGCTGCCGGAAAACACACCATCGCATTTCTGGCGACCGACAGCGAGGGCAACAGAAGCGTCTCTGAACCGATCCTATTCATTGTCTCCAATTAGCTATGAACCTCACCTCTTCATCTTCCTCAGTGCTCATCCTCATCCTGACTGTAGTCGGGTTCATTATTTTTTGGCTGTATCGGGAAAACATCAAAGCCCGGACCAATTTCCGCGTCCTTGACCTGTATTCAAAAGATCTCACCAAACTGGCCCAGGCAGGAAAACTGGACCCGGTCATCGGGAGGGAACAGGAAATCAACCGCGTCATCCAAATATTGTCGCGTCGGACAAAAAACAATCCCGTACTGATCGGCCAGTCAGGCGTCGGCAAAACCGCAATTGTCGAAGGGCTGGCTGACGAGATTGCCAAAAAAAACGTCACCCCTTCGCTGATCGGCAAGCGCGTCCTGGCTCTGGACCTCTCGGGGCTGGTGGCCGGCACAAAATACCGGGGTGAATTCGAGAAACGGCTGAAATCCCTGGTTGACGAGATCATTGCCGCCGAACGGAACATCATCCTCTTTATTGACGAGATGCACACCCTGGCAGAAGCCGGCGAGGCAAGCGGTGCCATTGACGCAGCAGATATCCTGAAACCGGCGCTAGCCCGCGGCGAACTGCAGGTTGTCGGTGCTACTACGCTGGATGACTACAAAAAATATGTTGAACGTGACCCGACACTGGAACGCCGATTCCAGCCGGTTATGATTGATGAGCCGACAAAAGAAAACACCCTCCTCATCCTGAAAGGCATCAGGCCGAAATACGAATCCCACCACCAGGTCAAAATAACCGACGCAGCACTGGCGGCATGCGTCAACCTGTCTGACCAATATATCCATGACCGCGTCTTCCCGGACAAGGCCATCGACCTGATGGACGAAGCCGCCGCAAAAGTGAAGCTCCAGAGCATCAGCGGAAAAGCCACAATACGCAAGCAGCTGGTCGTAGAGCCGGAGGATATCCAGAC
>JBAYGJ010000016.1:0-18641 GCA_041666685.1 Patescibacteria group bacterium
CCAGGACTTGAGTGTGCGCAGAGACAGAACAATACCGCCGTTCATGCGGACAATAAGGTCAACAGTCAAGCGCGGCACCTTTGAATAAATACTTTTGAACTCTTCGAGTGTAAATGGTTTCCGCATAAAAATGAAATATTTATCCTCGCCGCCTGACCCCTTCTGCCAAGCCTACGGTAAGCGGCAGCCCATGCCTGTCCTAAATGCCACAACTACTCCACTGGCAATTTCAGCCTGTGTTGTTTGAATAATCTGAATAGCCAGCCTGCCAATAAACCAATAGCCAGAATAATTGAATATGACAAAACGTTCGGCTGAACTTGGTCGTAATAATAATCCAGGATAGTCATCGTCAATCCAATGCCCATCCACCCTGCAACTATGCATAACGGTACAGACAACACGTAGCTGATGACGCGGGCGTTTTTTGGCAGTGCCACTGACCCCTCAATAAAATTAATGGCTTGGTCTTCAAAAAATGGCAGGAATAAAAACGGCACTACCAGAAAGACCACCGGCCAGAAAAAATCAGTGGAATGAAGCGCAGTCAGGATTAACAACTGTAAGACGTAACTGGTGCTAAAAAAGACATAATACATCACCATGCCGAAAAGCTTATGGGCGACGGACGACCGCTTCCCTTTGACGGCCCAATAGATGCCTGTCATGACCAGAGGGCCATACGCCAATAACAAAAGCGTCCCGGAACTTTTCAGTTTGATGAAATGATCAATATAATTCATGATCAACAGATAGATGCCGACCAAGATAGCGAAAATCAAAGCAATCCTAAAAAACGAGACAAAAAAACTTATGACCGGATTTCTTTTTTGTTTGACTGGCAATGAAAATTCCATACCCCCATTTTCCTCTTATTTTGCTAAAAAATCAACCACGCCACCTGTCCTCGCATATATCCCTGAAATCACATGACCCGCACCAGAAACCCGGTGTCGGCCTGAAATCGCTGGCGCGAATTCCTTTAATTTTCTCAATCAAGCTGGCCTTGATTTTTTGCACCTCTGATTCATCTGCAGTAAATGAAAGCTTCTTCCCCGCTTCCAGGTAGTAATAAGACAATTGGACAGGTTTCAACTTCATCACTTCCCTGCTGGCTAAATCGTAAATCATCAATTGTTCTTTGTCGCCCGGGCCAAGCTTCCCGTTCTTTGGCATCTGGCCGGTTTTGTAATCAATTAATTCAACCTCGCCGTCCTTACCGATAGGATCAACTCGATCAATTACACCTTTAAATGTGTATTCACCCAGTTTCAAATGGAATTGCTGTTCAAGATACAACGGTATCGGCCACGCGCCGGTATGCAACTCAAAAAATTTTGTCAGTAATACCTTGCCTTTTTCGAAATATTCTTGCTGATGTTGTTTGGAGAGATACCAATCGTCCTGCCATTCAGCTTTATACAAATTTAATAAATCGTCTAAAGTTAAAGCTGAATGCCCT
The DNA here is from genome assembly GCA_041666685.1 of Patescibacteria group bacterium. Lineage (GTDB taxonomy): Bacteria > Patescibacteriota > Patescibacteriia > UBA10025 > JAHIVO01 > JBAYGJ01. The sequence goes on from JBAYGJ010000016.1 coordinate 1,463, forward strand.
GAGCGACCGGAGGGAGTCGAAGGGCCCCCTTGTTTTTCAAACATACCAATTTGTTGCTTTCCAGCACCCTCTTTCAACTGTTTAAAAAAATGGAACAGCGTATTGTGGATGGATTTGCCGAAACTAAATGTATGCCTGCCTTCCACCGGCAAGCGGAGGATATGAGCGTATTTGAACTGCTTTGGACAGGTTTCAAACGCTTTCAGCTGGGTATAGCTGGCCTGCTCCGGTATTGCCTGCCGCAGGTATGTCAAATCTTTGATGTCTTTTTCCGACACCTCTGCCGGCTGTAAATGTTCAACCAAATCCATCTGCCGCGGTTCAACCTTGTCCACAAAGCCAAGCTCGATTAGGAACCGGGACGGTTTCTTGCGTCGCGTACCGCCATAATCCTGCGCTGAAGTCAAAAACAATCCGTCCCTGGCCCGGGTCATAGCCACATAGAACAGGCGCCGTTCTTCCTGTAAATGTATGTCGCCTTCGGGAATTATTTCTTTGATTAACTCAATCGGCAACTCAATCGCTTCCTTCCGTTCGATCGACGGGAACCTTTTGTCCACCAGACTGACAATAAACACATACGGGAACTCTAACCCTTTGGCGCCATGGACGGTCATGATTTTTACCGCTTCCGGCCCCTCTTCCCACGGTTTGGCCAGCGAACCCTCGTCCCCCGCTTCCTGCGCTTGCTCCAATTCTGACAGGAAGTTCTTTACGGATTTATTCTCATGCGATCCCTCAAACGCCTCAATCTCCCGAAAAAATTGGTTCAGGTGCACGATTTTTTCCAGATTATCCGCGCTCTCGTGCTCGGTCAAATTCTTCAGATATCCCGTATCACGCATGAAATGCAATGCCGCGGGAAGCACGCCCCGGTCTCGGGAAATCTGCGTGTGCTGGCTGACAAACCCTAAAATTGGATCTATGTGCTTGTGAATGTCCTCGGACAAACCAGAAATGGTCTGTAATCGCTGTAGTGTTTCGTACAGCGATAGGCTTTTCATGTTAGCGTACCGTGATAACGTCATTAAGTCTTTTACCGGCAACTGCCAATTGGAGAAATTCAGCACGCGCCACATGGCCGAATTCTCATGGTAATTGTCCAAAAGTTTCAAATATGCAATGACATCCATTATTTCTGGCATTGAATATAAACCAGCTGATGCTAAAAATTGGTGAGGGATGTCATATCGGGACAGGGCGGCAATGTAATCCTGGGCGTAAGAATTCGCCCGGATCAAAATGGCAAAATCACTCCATACGAGCTCCTTGTTTTTTTTCTTGAGTTCCAATATCTTTTTCACTACGCCTGAGGATTCCTCCAGATACGAATTGAAGGTTAAATGTTCGATTGTACCGTCGGCACCTCGGGTGCTTTTCAATTGTTTGGAAACCTTTGTTTTGAGAGGAGCGCCCTTCTTGTCGATTTTACCTTTTGACAACTGGTATTCCAACCGGTTCGGATCATTCTGTTTGATAAACTTATACGACATATCGAGGATGTTCTGCTTGGTTCGGTAATTTTCGGTCAGCACTACTTCCTGCGATTCCGGAAAGTCTTTTTTAAATTCCAAAATGTTAGAAATAGCAGCCCCACGGAATTTATATATAGATTGGTCGTCATCACCGACTACGGTCAGGTTATTCTTTGGCGCAGCCAACAGCTTTACCAGCTCGTACTGCGCGTAGTTCGTATCCTGGAACTCATCGACTAATATATACTTGAACTGCTCCTGGTACTTTTTTAAAACCTGCGGTCGTTGTTTAAAAAGCTTGATGGCGTACAAAATTAGGTCGCCAAAATCCAGAGCGCTATTATCTAACAATAACTGTTGGTACGTGTGATAGGCATTGGCAATTTCGGTAATACGATGCGCCTCTGACACTTCGCCATCCTCACTCCCCTGTTTTTTTATGAATTCCTGTTGGTCACGGTCAAGCTTCAGCATCTCCGCAAATTTAACGTAATCTTCCGGCAGGACACTTTCATCTTTTGCCCGAGCAAAATGCTTGATGAGTGCCTGCACAAACTTGGTCGGGTTCCCGAGCGGGCGGTAATAATCCAGATCGAACTTTTCGAAGTTCTTACGAACGAGTAAAGCTTGGGCAGTTGTATTTAAAAGTTTAAAATCCGGGGGTAGACCTATTTCTAATGCATTATCTTTCAATATCCGTTCGCAAAAACCGTGAAATGTTGATACCCACAAGTCGACGTAACCATATGGCATCAGGACATCGATCCGTTCCTCCATCTCCGCTGAGGCCTTCTCAGTGAAAGTAAGTGCCAACACCTCATCTGTCGATATTTTTTTCTCCAGGATCAGCCAGGCAATACGTTGTGTAACAACGGTGGTTTTACCCGTACCAGCTCCCGCCACGATCAACAAAGGCCCGTCACCAAAGGTGACGGCTTTCCGCTGCTCTTTATTTAAATTTACCGCTATACTCATAAATAACTGTGATAAAAAACTAACGACTCCTCCTGCAAAGCGATCCCGAGCGAAGTCGAGGGATCTGTGCTTCATTGAGAGAAACTGACAGTGCCATATGATAATTTTAACAGCTTTTTTAATATAAAAAAAGGGGCAAACGAGTCTTGACTAACAGGTATAAATACTATAGGGTATAATGAAATAAACAACAAACAAAATGGACTTTGACAACCTTCAAATCACCCGAAGGAGGTGAATTTTTATTCGGCCAATCAATAAGTATCGCATTTCAGACAAACACATAAACGGCATGAAAAAGGAGTAAATCATGCGCTACATTATCAGTAAACCGCTGTGTTGGCTGTTGTGCTGCCTGGTGCTAACTATGGCGCTTAGCTGCGACAAAAAGCCGACTGAACCGGATCTGCCAAAGCTGATCGTGAATGTCATCACAATCCAGCATGGCTCGATTTCACCACTGCCGGGTGCCAAGGTCACACTTGGTGATGTGACTAGTACTACCAACGAAAACGGATCATGTATTTTCAAACGCGAGGTCGGACGGTATAACGTGCAGTGCTCAAAAGACGGCTACACGTCATACACAACTGAACTCAATTTTGAAACATCACTGACCCAGCAAGTGCCACTGGCACAAGCAGGAAGTACTGGAACAATCGAAGTCTCCAACTACACCTCGACTTATCATGGAACAATTAGTATTCCTGTCCAGAATCTTGAGTATAGTGGGGTCATCACCATGCAAACGCTTTCCGAAAACGTTACTCGTGACCTGGCGTCGGGCACGAGTAGTTTGGTGAGTATCCTGGAAATTAACCCGAACCTGGACAAGTACGCCGACCGTGTCAGTGGTGTAAATATGATCTTTAAAGGTCTATTAAAAGCCACTGAGATATATAACGCCCTAGCGCTGTATTACAACGGTACGGAGTGGCGAACATTCCAGAGTACGACCAGTACACGGAAGGACATCTACCTTATACAAATGCCTAAACCATGGTTTGAGGTCCCACCTACGGTTTCGGAAACCAACCTCAACGACAAGCTGGGCGAGTATAATGAGATACGTAGTGGTCTGCGGGCCGACCAGCTGATCACTGAAGTTCACAACCTTCTACTCAAAGGTGGTGAGCTCAGTTGTTTCTTGCTGAGCGCAGGTATATATGCGAATGTCGTACCGGAGAAATTGATCGCCGAAAGGGTTGTGTGCGGACTAGTCGGGATTGACGACGGTTTATCACTGCTTTTGAAAAAAGTCAATGAAGGGTCGGGGAAAATTTACGTCCGTAAATCATTATTTAACGGTACCGTTGACCCCCTGATCCTGATCGTTGTCCAGCCCAATCCAAATCCACAACCAATCACCAGCGTCGAGATTTACCCGACCACCGTCACGCTCGACAAAGGTTCGACCTGCCAGTTCTATGCCTATGCACGTGATGCCCAAGGCAATGTCGTCGGTGTGCCAAAAATCTGGAGTTGCTCATTCGGCAGCATCGATCAGAATGGGCTGTATACCGCCGACTATGCTGGCTCTGGCACCGTGACAGTTAGCTTGGGTGACGCCTGGCCAAATGTAGTCCCTTCCAGTGCAGCAGTGATAGTCAATGGCCAATACGCTACAGTTATTATCTCTACTACTCCGGTAACTGGAGATATTTTCCGAGAAGGGCAGCTTGTCGGCCACGGAAGCTGTTTGGTTTCTCTGGCGGTCGGATCAATACATACCTTTAGTTTCGGAAATGTCACTGGGTATCTGACACCTGATCCGATAACTGTCACTATACCTTTCGAAGGTGTCGTACGATCAGTTGTCTACCAACCGACCTGTACCCCTGACTTCTCGCTAAACTGCCCAGGTTCTGTTCCGATCAACAGTACCATGCAGATCTGCTGGACGCCTGCTTGTGCGGACGTCTCAGGCTGGACATATTCCATCACCCTCGATGGTAATGTCTGGATCGGCCAGCAGACGCAGACCTGCGTGAGCACGACCTTCCCGTCTCCCGGCAACCACACGATTTGTGTGACGCTAAATGACGGAAAAGGGCATGTAATCACCAAGTGCTGTACGGTCACCATCTACGACCCGGTTCCCAACCAAGCGCCGAACGCATGTTTTTCAATCAATCCCAGTTCGGGAACGACTGAAACGACATTCAATTTTGACGCAGGTTGTTCCACTGACGACAAGACGCTTCAGGCGAACCTCCAGGTTCGCTGGCAAATTGACGGCAGTTGGACGGGATTTACCACCACCAAGACGATGAGCAAGAAATGGACCTCCTATGGGACCAAAACTGTTATCGTCGAGGTAAAGGACGGCGAGGGCTTGACTGACCAGGATACAAAAAACATCCAGGTCGACTATCCCGGACCGACTACAGGTACGATCGTGGTGAATCCAAATCCGAGTACAGCGAGCTGGGACATCACGCCCGGCGGATATGCAGGGACCGGCTACCAGTCGATTCCCGATGTCACGCCCGGCGAGTACCACATTACCTGGCATGCGCTGTCCGGTTATGACACCCCGGCCGGAGAGTACAAAACACTCAACGCCGGCGGTACCATCACCTTCAGCGTGAATTATTCGCCAAGCAGTTCACCGATCGACTTCACGCCAACTACCATTCCCGAAGCAGCGCTCCAGCAGTACTACGAAGTGACATTCGTTAGCACTGGCGGGACGCCCGGATATGGCGTTGCGTTCAGTCTGAGCGGCACGACCCCGGATTTGACGCTGACCAACAACGCCGACGGGAGCGCTACCCTGGCTGGCACGCCGAATGTAGCCGGCTCCTACAGCTTCACCATTCTGCTGGTGGACAAGGGCAACCTGAGCAACAAGAAATACCGGGACTACACCCTGAACGTACAGCCGGCTGTCGGCCAACTGGTGGTCGACCCGACCATCCTCAATTTCGGCAGCGAAATCACAGTCGCCTATTCGACTGCCTCGAACGCTAATAACAACGGCCCGATAACCTTTAACGTCTCATCGAATAAGTCGTGGCTAACTACACTGCCGTCAACCACCGGTACAACCCGGACTGAAATCAAGGTCATGGTCAACAGGACTGGACTGGCGGACGGTAACTACACCGGCCGGGTCACCCTGAGCTCCTCCGCTGGCACGGCGTACATCGACGTCCAGATGGCGGTCACCACCACGTGCGTCATGTCACCGAATATGATCTCGCCGATTAGCGGGCAGAACCTCGACCTGAGCGACCCCGTCTTCTCCTGGGACCGCGTGTGCCAGGATGCCGGACAGTTCTACATGGTCATCGTCGACTCCCGGAGCTACTACGGCAATGTAATATTCTGGCAACGGTTCGACTACCGGGATACCTACATCCGATACACCGGATCGAACCTGCAGCCGAATCGTACGTACTACTGGTACCTGACCGACATCAGCGGCACTGCGGTCACTGGCATCGAATCCTTTTATGTCATCCCGTAGATTTAGCAGCACCTTGAATATTTCTGAGCAGAAGGCCTCCCTTCTGCTCTTTTTTATTAATAATAAAAAAGGGCCGAGAGAGCGTGTGCTCCGGCCGGGATATCAAATGGGATTGTTGCGATAGGTGTCGCACGTCGCCTCGGGGCGAATCAGGAAAAAATGCACATGGCGCTCTCTCGGTTCAATGGCAGCGACTACTCGAAGCTGCCTGGTTGTGATCGCCTGCAAACAGATGCAGACAGTTACTGTGCCCTGAAAATACTCCTCAAATGGGCACTTTCATCATACCGCTCCAATATCCTGCCTGTCAAATTTTAAAAAACCGGCGGCCTCTGTAGGCTGCGCCGGTTCGCGTAGTGGCGATATACGTAGTTAACGACGTACATTGCCTTCCTCCTCATCCATTGAGTTTCGTAGGCGTTTGTGCCTCCGTATTCCAAACCAAATCACGAAAGCAATGCCCAAGGCTGATACAATAGTGGCTGCGATGAGGACAAGGGGGTCGATTACGCATGCGGTAGTTGTGAGGTGCATACGGACATCCCTCCTGTGTGCTCAATTCTGACAAGACAGTCTACCTCCGGGCTGGAATACACGTCAAGGCCATATATACACAGGATTAAAAAAGGGGACACACGGTGTGTCACCCCATCAAACAAAGAACGAAACTTTCAGACTTCCTCAATCGCGACTTCGCCACTTCTTGAGGCGAGCATCAGGATGACTGTGAGCTCCGGGAATGTGCTCATGATCACATCACGGGCCTTTTTCATGTCTTCAATGTGACGAAGTTTCTCCGCCTCCAATGAAGCAAACGCAGTATGGCCACCGTAAGCGCCGCAGTCCAGATGGTGTACAATATACACCTTCTGTATGCCGTGCTTTTCGATAGAGATGCGAATCTGCTTCAAAATGAATTGACGAGCCCCATCGTCGCCGTTCGTGAGATCCATGGTGGCCCCTGCACACGAGACCATGTCATAATCATCCCGCAGACCCAGATTAACCAGTAACCGCCGGATGGCAGTTCTAAACCGGAAATCCATACAGGCGATTATCAATGCCTCACATTGGTGCATCCATCCTCCTTGACTGGTTTCAAATGTACACTCAACTTTAATCTTGAAACGATAAGTCTACACTATCCCGACTGTTATGTCAAGACTGGCGAAAAATAAGTACTAAAAAATGCCCAATCTTGGACATTTTTTGTATTTAGGCTATCAAATTACCTTAAAATCTATCTGATTCTCCCCGTCTTTTTCCGTAATCCGGGCTAATACTTTTTTAATCTGTAATTCCGGGAAGGCCCTAGTTAATACTGACTGGGACGTCTCCATATCCTGACATTGCCTGTCATGTTCAACCTGTTCATTGGGGAACGCTTTATGGCCGCCGTAAGCGCCGCAGTCCATATGGTGAATCAGATACACCTCAGAAATTTTATGTAACTTTTGGGATAGTTCGACTTGTTTCAACAGCACTGGCATAGTAGTCGAATCCTGATCAGCGAGACATTTGGATACACCTGCAAGGCTGACTAAGTCATACGTATCTTTCAGCCCGAGGGAAACGAGAAAATCTTGGATTGCCGTGTGGAACCGGAAATCCATACAGTTGATCACGAGGGCCCGACAAGTGTGGGACATAAAATGATGAGTTACTATTAAATTAATTAAAACCGACAATTGATGAAATTACTAAGGCAACAGTCGCGGCCAGTATAAAACCGATTGTCGCCCAACTGATGATATTACTGGTCCGGGAATTCACGTGCTCTCCCATAATCTGCTTATTATTGATGATAAGCATGACAAAAATCAAGATAATAGGCAAAAGAATGCCGTTGATGTCCTGGGAAAATATCATGATTTTTACCAGTGAAATGCTCGGGACCAATACGGCTATGGCCGGCAAGATGATGCAGGCTAAAATGATGCTATAAAATGTCTTGCCGTTTTTCCAGTTTGTATCAAAACCGGACTCCCATCCGAAAGCCTCGCACAAGGCATACGAGGTGGTGGTCGGCAAGATGAATGCGCCCAGCATGGACGCGCTGAATAAGCCAAATGCAAATAATGATTGCGCAAAATTTCCCACCAATGGCTTCAGGGCCAGGGCCGCATCCTTGGCGTCGGTAATTTCTATCCCGTATTTATACAGCGTGGCTGCCGTACATACGATGATAAAAAAACTGACGATGTTAGTGATAAATGCGCCGATGAACACTTCAGCCTTTTCAGCCTTATAATGCCTTATCTTCAGGCCTTTATCAACGACATATGACTGGATAAAGAACTGCCCCCACGGCGTAATAGTGGTACCGATTAATGCGATCATGGTGATTAAAAAAGGAGTATTCCACTGTAAGGTCGGCGTGACCATGTGCCTCACCGCTTCCCCATAATCCGGACCAATGACAAAACCATTGATGATATATACTATATAAAATGCGGAAAAAACCAGGAAAATCTTTTGTGTCGTCTTGAATGACCCCTTATACAGGATAAACCAGACTATGAGGGCGGCTAACGGGACAGCGATAAATTTACTCACACCGATAATGGAAAATGCTGCGGCGATGCCTGCAAATTCTGCAGTAATGGTACCGAGATTCGCGATCAGCATGCCCACCATGGCCACGGTAGTCCACCGTACTCCGAAATGTTCCCGGATGATCCCGCCCAAGCCCTGCCGAGTGACTAGCCCGATCCGGACTCCCATTTCCTGGGTGATGGCTAATGAAATGGTAATCAACAACAAAACCCACAGCATAGTGGTTCCGTAATGAGCACCGACCACAGAATAAGTGGTGATGCCACCCGCATCATTGTCAGCGTTTGCGGATATGATGCCCGGACCGACCACGCCAAAAAAGAATACGATCCGTTTCCACCATGATAGCCACTTATCTCTCATACATAATTCGTTTATGCGTCTGGAACCAAACGCCGGATGACATCGTCGATCGTGACCACGCCGATCAAATGGCGGTCACCGTCCAGCACAGGAGCGGTCAATAAATTATATTTAGTCATGATCCGGGCAATCTCGTCAATTTCCATATCAGCACGTAATGACGGTGACGGCGGATAATGCTCCAGCAGGTCCTTCACTTTTTGGTCCGAGGGGGACTTGATCAGCCAGCGCAAGGACGCTTTGCCGTAATAATGTCCGTCATCCCCTGTTATATAAAAATAGAGCACATTGGTCATGGCCGGTGAGGATTTCTTCACTTCTTCAATCACTTGTTCCACGGTCCAATCGGGACGCACCGTAACATATTCAACCGTCATCAAGCCTCCGGCGGTGTCGCTTTTATACGCCATCAATTTTTGTACGGTACTTTGCTGTGCGCTCTGCAGGTATGACATCAGCGCTTTCGCTTCGTCGGCCGGCATCATTTTGATCAGGTCCACGACCTCGTCCACGGACATCTTCGCCAAAATGCTGGCTGACTGCTCCGGATCCAGGTATTTCATGAGTATCGCCTGGAGATGAGGATCGACTTCTTCGAATACTTTTGCCGCGTTATCCGTACTCATGGAAATCATCAGGCGGCTCCCGTGTTTCACATTCAGATCCTCTACGATGTTTGCCAGGTCGGCCGGGTGGAGCTCATTGATATCCAGGCGCTCTGTCTTCAGTTTCAGGAGTCCATGCACCAGTTTCGCCTGCCGCCAGTCGATCAGGTTCACTTTCAGTAAACCAAAAAAGTCGAGCCACTCCAGGCCCAACCGCCGTAATAACCCCAAAAAACTGACATCAATTCCGACGACGCACATCCGGTCCTCAAACGTCCCGAACCGGACATCATTGACCCGGACTACACGGATGCCAGCCACATCGACTATCTGCTGGTCCAGGACAGTATGCTGTAGGCCGACCAGTTCGTTCGGAACTGTTTCCTGGACGGGTATTTTCTCCAGCATGCCGGATAATACCACGTCATGTTTGCCGAGCAGCTGTACAAACCGGTATGGTATGAATATCATCCGCTTGTTGCGCCGATCCTTGATTTTCAGGTATTCCAGCGGCGGATAGCTGCCCGGCCTGGGCATGATCAATATATCCACCAGCTTGCCGACTGTCGTATCGGCACTATCCCGCACGTTCGTATTCACGATCTGGCTGAGGTAAGGCATAACAATTTTGGTTGGTTAACGCAAAGAATCCTCTACAGTAATTATATACCCGCTGTAAAGGTATTCAAAGCAACCTCATCGCCCCAAAACATCCATTATGACTGGGGCATAATCGGCTCCCGCGGCTTTCTCCGACGGCGGGCCACTTTCAAGCGGGCCAGTTCTTTTTCAAGTTTGGCAGACACGGCGGCAAAATCAGTGGCATCGGCGCGCTTCGTGGTCAGTAATTCCCTGGCCGCCCGGCGCGCTTCCTCTGCCCGCTGTTCATCAATCTCTTCTTCACGTTCTGCTGTATCCGCTAGGACCGTGACCTGCTTTGGTTTGACCTGGATGAATCCACCGGATACAGCCATGTAAATAATTTCACTGCCTTTTTTTATCCTGATTTCCCCGGCTGACAGCAAGGACACCAGCGGGATATGGTGCGGCAGAATGCCGATCTCGCCCTGCTGGGTCGGTAATGTAATCTCATCCACCTCGTCCTCAAAGACGACACGTTCGGGGGTAGTAATTTGAAATTTAATTTTATCAGCCATGGTAAGTGATATTATGCTTTAACCTCTTCGATGCCGCCTTTCATATAAAATGATTGCTCGGAAATACTGTCATATTTACCATCCAAAATTTCCTTAAAACTCCGGATCGTGTCCTTCAACGGGACATATTTGCCGGATGTGCCCGTAAACGTTTCGGCCACGAACATCGGCTGGGACAGGAACCGCTGAATTTTTCTGGCACGGCTGACCGTCTGCTTATCCTCCTCGGATAAGTCCTCCATACCCAAAATGGCGATAATATCCTGCAGATCTTTGTACCGCTGTAAAATCTTCTGAACAGCGCGCGCAGTTTCATAGTGTTCCTGCCCGACGATAGACGGTTCCAAAATCGTTGAGGTCGAATCAAGCGGGTCAACCGCCGGATAGATACCGAGTTCTGACAGGGCGCGAGACAATACGACCGTGGAATCCAAATGTGAAAAAGTGGTAGCCGGTGCCGGATCGGTCAAATCGTCTGCCGGTACATAGACGGCCTGGACTGATGTGATAGAACCGTAACGGGTTGAAGTGATGCGTTCTTGCAGCTCGCCCATCTCCGTCGCCAATGTCGGCTGGTACCCTACAGCAGACGGGATACGACCGAGTAAAGCAGAGACTTCGGAGCCGGCCTGGGTAAACCGAAAAATATTGTCGATGAATAGCAATACGTCCTGTTTTTCCTCGTCGCGGAAATATTCGGCCAGTGCCAAGCCGGTCAACGCGACACGGGCGCGCGCTCCCGGCGGTTCATTCATCTGGCCGAAAACTAACGATGTTTTTGCCAGCACCCCTGAACCTTTCATTTCATGGTACAGGTCGTTCCCTTCACGGGTCCTTTCGCCGACGCCAGCGAACACGGAAAAACCGCCATGCTCTTCGGCAATATTTCGGATCAATTCCTGGATAATGACAGTTTTACCGACGCCAGCGCCGCCGAACAGGCCGACTTTGCCGCCTTTTACGATCGGGCAGATCAAATCAATGACTTTTATGCCAGTTTCCAATATTTCAGTTTTTGTTGACTGGTCAGCGAAACTCGGTGCCGGGCGGTGGATTGGGTACCGTTTTTTCGCTTCGACAGGCTTCCCCTCATCCAACGGCTCGCCGAGCAGATTGATCATCCGGCCGAGCGTTTCCTTGCCCACCGGTACAGATATCGGCGCGCCGGTATTGACGACTTCCATGCCGCGGGACAGGCCATCGGTCGAATCCATGGCTACGGTCCGGACTGTGCTGCCTTCCAGCTGCTGCTGGACTTCCAACACTACCCGTTGGGTCTTGTCACCGTGAGTACGATGGACCTCCAGGGCAATATACGTACCTGGTAAATCTTTTTCAAATTTTACATCGACCACCGGGCCGATAATCTGGGAAATGACTCCTTTGCTGTGTGACATAATGTTCTAAATTTATAAATAATTATTTGATAATATGCTTATGAAACCGCCGCACTGCCGGAGGAAATATCCGCCAGCTCCGAGGTGATCATCTGTTGCCGCGCCTGATTGAACGTCAGGGTCAGTTCGCTGATCATATCCGAAGCCGCATCCGACGCGTTGCGCATAGCCATCATGCGGGACGAATGTTCAGAGGCGTTCGATTCCAGCAACGCCTGGTACAGCTGTACCTCAATCAATCTGGCCAACATCTGGTCTAGCACAATATCCGTCGAGGGCTCAAAAAGGTATTCGTTGTCGTTTTCATTATTGGCTACCGGCTGGACCCCAGAAATTGCCCCTAATTCATCGTCTTCATGCCCGATCGGCAATATCCGCTTGATGCGGGGCTTCTGTTTCATGGCTGAATAATAATCAGTGTAGGCGACGATCACCTTGTCGTATTTTCCTGAGACATAATCCGCAATAACCATTTTTGCAAGAGGCGTGACTTCCGTCACCCGGGTCGCCACATCAACCTTTGCAAATTCGGCTACAATCTCATGCCCGTGCTTATACATAATGTCCCGGCCGCGTTTGCCCATCAACAGTACTTCCGCTTCGATTTCAACATTATCCTGAGAATGGTGGCGGATATACTCAGCGACCGTATCAATAATCTCATGATTGAACCCCCCACAGAGCCCTCGATTTGACGTCATCATGATCAAACCGACTTTTTTCACTTTGTCGCGTTTCTGCAGGAGCGGATGCAGCGATGGGTCCGTCAGGCTGGAGAGCTCCTTCACGATCTGCCAAGCGGCGTGCGAATACGCACGTGACGCCAACACGGCCTTAACCGCCCGGCGCATTTTTGCGGCAGCCACCAGCTCCATCGCTTTCGTGATTTTACGCGTACTGGTGACGGATCGGATCCGACGTTTGATTTCTCGTGTCATGATTGCCATAAGAACTCGTTACCGGTTATTTTGTTTCCTTGACCACGAAGTCTGTCGTTTTCTTGAAATCATCAATGGCTGCTTTCAGCGGTTCCTCTACCTCAGCGGTCAATTCCCCGACACTGACAATTTTTTTCAATACTTCTGTATGGGTGGTATTGAAATACTTATGAAAGGCGCCCTCAAATTCCTGCACTCGGGTCGCATCCACATCATCCAAATACCCATTGACTGCCGCATAGATGATGGTAATCTGGTTTTCGACTGGCATGGGCTGGAATTGCACCTGTTTCAGCATTTCGGTCAGGCGCTTGCCACGCTCCAGCTGCTTCCTGGTTGATTCGTCCAGGTCAGATCCGAACTGGGCAAATCCGGCTAATTCTCGGTATTGCGCCAAATCAAGCCGAAGTTTGCCGGCCACTTTTTTCATGGCCTTGGTCTGGGCGGATGAGCCGACGCGCGACACCGACAAACCGACGTTCAACGCCGGCCGGATACCCTGGTAAAATAAATCCGATTCCAGATATATCTGGCCGTCGGTAATGGAAATGACGTTCGTCGGAATATATGCCGAGATATCGCCTGCCTGAGTTTCAATGATCGGCAACGCGGTCAATGAACCGCCGCCGTAATTCTTGTTCAATTTCGCAGCCCGTTCGAGCAATCGGGAATGAAGATAAAACACATCGCCAGGATACGCTTCACGTCCCGGCGGGCGGCGCAGTAACAGTGAAATTTCACGGTAGGCCCAGGCATGTTTGGACAGGTCATCGTAGATTACCAGTGCATCTCCGCCCTGGTCCATAAAGTATTCACCCATGGCACACCCGGAATACGGAGCGATGTATGACAATGATGCCGGGTCAGACGCGCCGGCCACCACGACTATCGTATGTTCCATGGCGCCGTGCTTTTCAAATTCCTTCACAATTTTTGCCACCTTAGATTCTTTCTGACCGATAGCGACATAGATGCAGACCACTCCTTTTCCCTTCTGGTTGATGATGGCATCCAGCGTCAGGGCGGTTTTGCCGGTTTGGCGGTCGCCAATGATCAGCTCGCGCTGCCCGCGGCCGATCGGAATCATGGAATCGATCGCTTTGATGCCGGTCTGCAATGGGGTCTTCACTGATTCACGGGTGATGACGCGTGGGGCGATCTTCTCCACCGGGTAAAACGCGTCAGATTTTATCTCTCCCTTTCCGTCCAGCGGCTGGCCAAGCGGGTTCACCACGCGACCGACCATATTCTTGCCGACCGGAACCTGCAGAACTTTGCCGGTGCTTTTCACCTGGTCGCCCTCTTTGATTCCTACATAGTCACCAAGGATAATAGCACCGACAGAATCTTCCTCCAGGTTGAGGACGACACCGTACACTCCATCGGAAAACTCCAACATTTCCGAGGCCATGACGTTCGACAGGCCGGACAGACGGGCGATGCCGTCACCCACCTCTTCGACAGTGCCGACCTTGGCATGCGCTGTAGTTGATTTAAAATCCGCGATCTGCTTTTTAAGCTCTCCGACGATGTAATCTGTGGTTGGCATATACGTTCTAAAAATTTATAAATTATTTTGTTAATGCTATAGCTAATGCTTGCAACCGCTGGCGGATGCTGCCGTCGACGATTGTATCGCCGTATTTCAGCTTCACTCCGCCGATCAGGCCAGCGTCCGTTTCCTGCTTGATCCTCAAATGTTCACCGAACATTTTTTTTAGGTCCTGGGCAATAAGCGTATGCTGGTGCTGATCAAGGTCTGTTGCGGTCATGACGGTGATTTCAGTCACACCCTGTTCGCGGTCAGCGATTTGCTGATACGACCTGATAATCCGGTCAGCTTTTGAGAGACTCTTATTCCTGGCCACCATTTTTACGAATACCTTCAGAGCTTTCGTTATGTCCTTTTCCGGGAGGCCGGACAGGACCTGGTGCAGGATGATCGCGTATTTTTTTGGACTGATTTTCTGCATACGTGCTATTTTGCGTGCTTAATCGTTTCCTGGACCAGATGCCGGTTCATCTCCGTATCGATATTTTTTTCCAGGATCTTGCCGGCAGCGGCTATCACCATTCCTGCAACTTCTTGTTTGGCCGAGGCCACCATTTTTTCTTTCTCATCAACCAATTCCGACTTTACTTTGGCTGCCAATTTTTCCATCTCTTCCCGCGTCTCTTTCACTTTCTGTTCGCGGACCTTTTCCGCCTCACCATAGGCCTGTTCGATGATGATGGCCGACTCTTTTTTCGCTTCTGTTATGATGGATTCCTTGCTGTGTTCGGCCTCATGCAGTTTTTTTTCGATCTCCTTGGCGTCCTTCAGGCTCTTGTCGATTTCCGACGTACGGCTGCCCATCATCTTCATAAGCGGCCTCAGGGCGAAATACCACAGTACGCCGAGTACGATGCCAAAATTGATCAGCTGCGCGACTAGCAGTTTCCAGTCGATGTGAAATGTTTTTACTAATTCGTCCATAGGATATTTGTGTGTTAATCGTCTAACCACAGGTGCCGACATGGCACCTGTCCGTCAGCAGATAACTTATTTGATGCCAAACGCGATGACGAGCGCGTAAATTGCGATAGCTTCAGCGAAAGCTGCGGCGAGCAACATCGGGACCAGGATTTTCCCGGCTGATTCCGGATTGCGGCCAATTGATTCCATGGCCTTGCCGCCGATCTTGCCGATGGCCAGGGCGGGACCGATACTTCCGATACCGATGGCCAGGGCTTTTGCGAGATTTGTGAGATCCATATGATCGACCTTTCGTGGCATTCCGTCTGGACCGTTCGACGAGTATTTTGGTTTTAACGTCGACGTTTACGCGGAGTGACACTTTAATGATTAAGGTTTGATATTGGCCTACAGCCAACCCCAAACTCTAGCCACTAGTTAATGCTCTTCGACAGTTGAAGCGATGGTAAAATACACGAGCAGCAGCATGGCGAAAATCAGCGCCTGGATGATCCCTACGATTACTTCCAGGAACATGAACGGGATCGGCAGGACAAAAGCGAATATGACGGCAATCGATGTCAGCAGCACTTCGCCGGCAAAAATGTTGCCGAACAACCGGAATGACAGCGAAGCCACTTTGGCGACTTCACCGATGATCTCGATGATACCCACAAAAAATTTGATCGGGTTGACGAAAATTATCGTCGGCTCCTTCCGGATCTTCCTCGGAATCTCGGCCAATGCCTTGAAGTTCAGATATTTATTCGTATGGCGCCAGATCCCGACAGTAACAAAGCCGAACAGGTTCGATCCGACAACGGCAAACAGCGCCAGGGCCAATGTCGTATTCAGGTCAGCCGTGCCGCCACGGAACCACGGGACGAATGTATGCCCACCCTCGAGCCAGCCGATGGAACCGATGCCCGGTAATAAGCCCAGCCAATTATTCAGAAGTATAAAAAGAAAAGCGGAAAAAGCGAACGGAAAAATCTTTTCTGTTTTACAACGGTCGCCCGTTACTGAGTCAGCCATGTTCAATGCACCCTCTATAATGATTTCAAAAGCATTCTGAATGCCCCGCGGAATTTTAGCGATTTTTTTCCGGATAACAAATGAGGCGATTATAATTACTAAAACTACCGCCCAGGTATTGATCAGCGCATTGGTAACGGTAAATTTCCCGATATCAAAAACCGGCTCGGCAAACAACGTCACCTCATGGCTCACATTTTGAGATGAAGCTTCCGCCGTATTAGTTGTGCTGATTGTTTCGCTCATCGGTTGTTTGATTGGCTCGTTTCTTTTTCCCCTCCTCCTCGATTTGTTTCAGGTATTTGCTAGCGACGCGCACTATTCCGACCGTGGTAATGACAAACGCTAATGCAGTCAATCCGAGGAACCACCACGGTTCAGTATCGAATTTCCTGTCCAGCGCCCGGCCGACAAAAAGTGAAAAGACGATCGGTACCACTATCCAGCCGGTCACTTCATAAAAAATGGTCAGAGCCGGCTGCCACCAGGCTGTTTTTGGCTGTTCCGCCATACGATTTCATCTACTATAAAAGTGTTCCGGGAGGGGTCGCACCCCCAAGGCCAAAAAATCTTCAGAAAGATATTGTCGGCCTTGCGTGAATATTAGGCGCGTATTTCTTTGCTTTTTCGAGGATTTCTCCTGATCACCTGATGCTCAATTTCTTGAATAAATATCCACAATGCGGCTCCATTCTAATGCATTTCCGCCTATTAATCAAGGGGTATTTTTTTCATTTTATCAGAAATGACC
>JBAYGJ010000017.1:0-18277 GCA_041666685.1 Patescibacteria group bacterium
ACGGGAACTCGCGCATCGCTGCGGTTTTCTCGTCCCTTTGTGGTACTTATTTTGTACCGTTTACTTCGCACGTTAATTGTAAATGATAGGACTCAATTTCTGTCGGGGATCCGGGACTCGAACCCGGAACCTCACGCACCCGAAGCGTGCGCCATAGCCAATTAGGCCAATCCCCGACAGAAACCATGTCCAGTTAGATTACATTCGCTGGTGTTAACTATTCTATCACAGAATATACGGTAAATAAAGGGTTTCTATATGGGAACCGTCGATGTTATCATTTTAATCCCATAATGTCAAGGGCGCTTATCCCAAAGCCGGTAAAATGGTACAATATTCATAAAGATATGAGAGTGAAAACCATTAAAACCAGGCTTTTTTTGCCGCCAAAGGATGATGTCTATAGCGAGCTGTTGTCGCGTATTAATAATTTACCGGAAAATTGCGTTGTCGCCGTCGCATCAAAAGTGGTCAGTCTGCAGCAGGGGCGGTGCATTGCCCGTTCAAAAGTAGACCATAAGGATGAGCTGATCGCCACCGAAGCGGAGAAATACCTGCCGCGCCGCTACACGCCAAACCGGTTTGCGGTTCTGACTTTGAAATATAATACACTGATTCCGACGGCCGGCATTGATGAGTCCAATGCGGGTGACTATTACATATTGTGGCCGAAAAAACCGGAGCAAGAAGCATGGAATATCAGGCGCATGTTAGTGAAAAAATGCAAAGTAAAAAAACTCGGCATTATTATCGTGGACAGCCATACCGTGCCACTGCGGCGCGGGGTGCTTGGCATCGCTTTGTCCTACGCCGGTTTTATGCCGATAAATGATTACCGCGGTACCAAGGATTTATTCGGCCGGAAGTTTAAAGTGTCGTCAGTCGACATTCCGGACGCGTTGGCGACGGCAGCCGTGGTGGAAATGGGCGAGGGGACAGAAAGGACGCCGGCTGCGGTCATTTCGGATATCCCGTACGTACGTTTTATTAGCCGGAAGTACAAGCCGCGCACCAAGTTTTCGGATTGGCGGATCAGTTGGGACGACGACCTGTACGGTCCGCTCTTCAAGGCAGTCAAATGGCAACAAAAGAAATGAACATAGAATACGAAGCGACATTCATTCCAGTCGAAAAGGCAGACATCCGGGCCAGACTTCAGGCCGCTGGTGCGACCTTGGTCCGTCCTGAATATATGCAACGGCGGACGGTTTTCCACTTGCCGAAAGGACATGAGATCGAACATGGTTGGCTGCGGGTGCGTGACGAGGGTGATAAAGTCACTATGAGCCTGAAAGTGGTCGACGGTGATAAGATAACGGACCAAAAAGAAGTGTGTATCACAGTTAGTGACTACCAGGAATCAATCCTTCTGCTGGAGAAGATCGGATGTAGGTTTAAAGCATTCCAAGAATCCAAGCGTGAACTATGGACGCTTGATGGCGTTGAAATTACTATTGATGAGTGGCCGTTCTTGGATCCGTTCATTGAGGTGGAAGGGAAGTCGGAAAATGAGGTAAAGTCAGTTTCTGAAAAGATTGGATTTGATTGGGATAGGGCGAAGTTCTGTGCAATAGGAAAACTTTATAAGGAGAAATACGGAGTATCGCTGGATGAGATCAATAATAATACACCGAGGATCGTATTTGGGGAGAAGAATCCGTTTATATGAAGAAGTTTAACGATAAAAAAGATTTATTCGACGCCCGGCTGGAAGGCGACCTGCGGTTCCAGGCGCCGCTGGCTGACCGTCTTCGCCCGGAAAAATTGGAAGACTTTGTCGGGCAGGAGGATATTGTCGGCGAGGGAAAACTTCTGCGCCGGGCGATTGAGAATGATGAAATCTTTTCTATCATCTTTTGGGGCCCTCCGGGTTCGGGCAAGACGACACTGGCTCGTATCATCGCTAACGTCACGAAGTCATATTTTATTAATATCAGCGCGGTGACATCCGGCTTGGATGATTTACGACGGATAGTACGTGAGGCAGTTGAACGCCGCAAGCTGCATGGTAAAAGGACAATCTTATTTGTTGATGAAATCCATCGGTGGAACAAAGCCCAGCAGGATGCGTTTCTGCCATTCGTGGAAAACGGGACGATTACACTGATTGGCGCTACGACAGAGAATCCTTCTTTTGAAGTAATAGCCGCGTTACTTTCGCGATCACGGGTGTTTGTCATGCAACGCCATGGGGTGCCGGAACTGTCTAAAATCGTCAAAAAGGCCTTATTGGACCGGGAACAGGGATTAGGCCAGGATAAGGTCAAAATCGCTCCTAAGGCCCTTGATTTGCTCCTGGAGGCGTCTAATGGGGACGCCAGGACAGCTTTGAATGCCCTGGAAGTGGCTGTAAAAGTAACCAAACGAGCGAAGGACGGTTTTAAGCACCTGGATTTACAGACCATGGAAGATGCTTTGCAGCATCGGGCTTTGCAGTATGACAAAAAAGGCGAGGAGCATTACAATGTCATTTCCGCTTTCATAAAGTCTATGCGCGGTTCAGATCCTGACGGCGCCCTCTACTGGCTGAACCGGATGGTTGAAGCGGGGGAAGATCCGGAATTCATTGCCAGGCGGATGGTAGTCTTTGCCAGTGAAGATGTCGGCATGGCTGACCCAAACGGACTCAAGACCGCCGTTGACGTATTCAATGCGGTCAGGCTGATCGGCTATCCGGAATGCCAAATCAATTTAGCTCATGGCGTGGTGTATTTGGCAAAAGCGCCAAAGGACAATTCTGCCTATAAAGGGTTACTGGCCGCTAAAAAAGATGTGAAACAAACTATGAACGAGCCGGTACCGCTGCATTTGCGAAACGCTGTGACTGATTTGATGAAAGATTTCAAATACGGCGAGGGGTACAAGTACTCACACGATTATTCCGCAACGGAGGGGAAGCAGGAATACCTGCCGAAAAAATTGACCGGAAAGAAATATTATAAACCAAAACCATGAGCCTTGGCCTGATATTATCCCTGACCGCGGGACTGCTTTGGTCGTTTGGGAATGTCCTTGACAAGGTTTCGGTAACTCGGATTATCAAGCATCCGATCGGCTTGCTGTATATTTATCTCACTTTTTCCGCCGTTGCCGGACTCGTCATCCTGCCATTGACCACGAATGTATTCGTCTGGCATGACGCCTATCGGTTTGCTGGGGTGGCTGTGTCGTACACTCTCGCCATGTTTTTTTATTTCCGGGCCATGCAAAAAGAGGAGCCATCGCGGGTAGTCCCGCTTTATGCGTTGGTGGTCTTGTTCCTGTCGGTATTCAGCGCGATTTTTTTGGGAGAAATATTCAACTTTGTGACGTATATTGCCATTGTCCTGTTGATTGTCGGTACGGCCGGCATTACCTCCCGAGGAAGTATCGTATCAGTGTTCAAAAGCCGTGCCTTGGGACTGATGATCATGAGTTCGCTATGCTATGCTACGGCCTATACATTGATAAAAAGTTTATTGGGCACGTATACGCCGTATGATGTTTTTGTTTATCAGCGGCTTTTCATCGCGGGCATTGGATTGCTCCTTTTGCCGTTCGTGTTCCGTCGGCTGAAGACCATTGTGAGCGCCATCCCGGATAGGAAGTTGATCGGTCTCAGTGTGGTGAGCGAGCTATTGGGTGAAACGGGCGGCCTGCTGTTCGTCATTGCCTCATCAGTATGGTATGTGACTCTCGTTGAAACTGCCGTCAATATTGAGTTCGTATTTATTTTCATCTGGGGACTGGTCGTGACCAAGTTCTGGCCCAGGTTGTATACTGAAGGTGTTGATAAGAAAGTGATTCTCCAAAAAGCCTTTTCTATTGCGTTAATTTTAATTGGCATAGCCATAATCAGCAGGTAATATGAAGACAAAACTTAAAAAATGGAAAAAAATCACCTCACATGTGCTCTTTCGGAATAAGTATTTTGACCTGCATGAGGATATTGTCCGGCTCCCGAACGGCGCGCTGACCAAATATTATATCAATAACCCTGACGGGCGGGCAGTCCATGTGCTGGCCGTAGACGACCAGAAACGGATGCTCGTCACGAAGGAATATCGCCATGCTGTCGGAAAGGTCATGCTCGGTGCCATCGGCGGATCGGTTGACCGCGGGGAAACACCGCTGCATGCCGCACAGCGTGAAATGAAAGAGGAGACTGGATTCCGGGCGAAACACTGGAGGTACTTGGGGAAATATTTCGCAAATCCGGCCAGGAGCGGGGCCGTCTTTTACGTGTTTGTCGCTTCCGGATTGACCTCTGGGTCATCCCATCCAGAGCCGGCCGAGATCATTGAGACTGAGTTCTTGCCTCTCGGACGCCTCGATAGTATGATGAAAAGGGGGCTGATCGACGACGGGTATTCATTAGCCAGTTATATGCTATTTCGAATAAAGACGAACTATTATGGCCTCAATTAAACTATTAGTCCAAGGGTACGCACAAACCGGCGACGTGGAACGCGCCAGCAGCACTTCTGTTTTGGTAGTCGATAAGGATGTGAAAGTCGTGGTCGACCCGGGGGTCAATCGGGAGGCGCTGGCAGCCGGGTTGCAAAAAGAGGGATTGAAACCGGAAGATATCCAGTACGTTTTGATTACGCACTACCATCCGGACCATGCGTATGGTGCGGCCTGGTTTCCGCAAGCGGCCCTGCTGGATTATAAGGAAAGGTATCAGGGGGATAGTATTAAGCAGCATGACGGTTTTGTTCCGGGTACGGAACTGGCTATCATGCACACGCCAGGGCACACGCCGGAACATTGTTCGTTGGCCGTGCCGACAGAGCAGGGGATGGTGGTCGTGGCTGGAGACGTATTTTGGTGGCCGGATGGAGTGAAGCAGACGTTAGACATAGACTATCCCGATGAATATGCCCAGGACGTCGCCACTCTGCAGGAAAGTCGGCAGAAACTATTGAAGCTGGCCGACGTAATTATTCCGGGTCATGGGCATGCCATGCAAGTCACTAAAGATTGATTATGCGCAATGAACGTTCAGCCGGAGCGGTAGTCTATTTCAGGAAGACCGGGCGTATTGAATTTTTAATGATGAAGTACCGGCATGGCCGATGGGATTTCCCGCGGGGGCATTTGGAGAAGGGTGAAACGGATCATCAGGCGGCCGTCCGGGAATTGCAGGAAGAAATCGGTGTCCGGGTCAGGCGGTTTGTCCCGGGTTTTCGCGAGGCGGTGAGCTGGCGATACACTTCGGGAGTGACCGGCATCCGGATGCAAAAGGAAGTAGTGCATTTTTTAGTGAAATTGGAACACCAGCAGGTCAGACTGTCAGAGGAAGACCTGGATATGCGTTGGCTGCCGTACCGGGAGGCGATGCAATTGCCGATGTGGCCGCACGTCAAACAGGTGTTAAAAAAAGCGAATACTTTTATCCTGGCCAGAAAAACGTTTTGACGGCCCTGGGTTTTTCGAGTACGATGAGCATATATTCAATAAGCAGAACATATGAATGATGAGCGCTGGGAGAATACGGTAGGTAAAATAAAGGACAGTTTCGAAGTTATTGAGCACCGTACTGAGAACCTTGACCCGGATCCGGGTACGGTCGAATTCATAATTTTCAACGGCCCCTTGGGAAAAATGAAGCTGGAACGGACAACCAGGCCCCTGGTGTTGGATAAACGGGCCATCGGTTCCAAACGGATGGGAAGCCAGGCTACTGTACAGTATGTGTATTCCGATACGGAAAAGACCCATACGTTCAAAGCCCTGCGCTGGGACGCCGGACAGAATGACTGGGTAGAGATGGGAACCGGTGAGAGTTTCAAGCTATGAAAAGAACGTTCACGGTTTTTCTGGTCATTTTTATCATCATCGTATTCGGTTCGCTGGCGATCCGGTATTTTGCCAACTCCGCTGAACAAGATAACTGGTTTAACCGCGAGTATCGATCCCGATTCAGCCGTTATTCGTTTTTACGTTCCGTCTATAATTTACACTGGGATGGCGATGCGGCAGCGGATTATCTTTTGGCAGGTCAATATACGAATATCAAGATAGTGCTGAACCGCTATGATGAATGCGCTATCACGCCTGCCGACCTCGAGCCGGTCCGTCTAGAAATTGAGAGGGTGGTACAGAAACCCGGTCAGGTAACCGTAGTTGACGGTAAGCTTATGACACTAATTCTGGACGGTTATGACCGGGCGGGTATCAGGACCATTGCCGGTAAGTTCCATGAATCGAAAACCGCCGGCGACACCGCAGTCCTGAACATCTATTGCCTGAACACGTACACCGAACAGCCGACAAATATCGGCATGACGGTCAATGAAGACGGCGTGGTAATTTTTTACAAAACGTTACAGCGGGATACTGGCTCTGCAACGGCTTTAACCGGTACTTATCTCACGTCCACCATACTGCACGAGTTTGGTCACCAGATCGGTTTGGACCATGGGCAGGATCCGACCTGCCTGATGGCTGATACCGTGGACATGTCGCCCTTATTGGACTCCCGGTTTGCAGTATTTACCCCTGTGGCATTCTGTGAATCAGAACTTCAGCGTATTGAAGAAATCCGGAATTCACTCTATACTGATAAGTATTAAGCATTATTTTTTTACGTATGAAAATGAAGACTGCGCTGATCGCCGTCCTGGCCGTCGCCATCGGGGGAATCATCTTTTCCGGCTATCTCTCGTATTACAACATCTGGGGACCTGGCTGCAGCCAGGCTATCATCAGCTGTGGTCCGAAACCTTTGAAAATATTCGGTTTACCGCAGTGTATTTACGGGTTTTTCATGTATTTAATTGTTGCTATTTTGTCGGTAGTGGCCATCATAAAGAACAATTCCCGGTCGGTAACGAAGTGGGTTATGGGAATCAGCATTTTTGGGTTACTATTCGCGGGATTCCTGGCGGTGTATGAACTTTTTTTCCAGACATCGGCATCAGTCGGCGTCCCGGCCTGCGTGTACGGATTTTTCCTGTATCTATTGGCTGTAATATTCTCGGGTGTCGGTTTGCGCCACAAAGACGAGATAGGCCAGCCGGCTATCCAATAAACAATTTTCCATGAGCGAATACATTCAAACCGCACTTGATTGGATCACAAATCCCAGCGGCCTTGGATTCCCCGTACTGATGGGAGCCGGACTTGGGGTGATCGTTTTCATGATGAACAAGCAGACAAAATCATGGAAAAAAGCTGATACGAAAATTGAGAAAAAGAAGGATACGCTCCGGAATTTTGAGACTCCATACAAGCCGTTTTAAAAAAAATAGTTTTAAAGTATGCAGGATTTTCCTTGTAAAGGAAGACTTTTTTTGTTACCATTTGGTATATGCCACTTCTTTCTGTTTCAAATTTAACTAAGAAATTTACCGGTAAAAAGGGCGTCATCACCGCTGTTGAGGGGGTAAGTTTTTCAGCTGATGCCGGCGAGATTTTTGGGCTCCTTGGGCCAAATGGTGCCGGCAAGACTACAACGATTAGGTTGATTTCAACGGTGCTTGAGCCGACTGGTGGATCCGTCGTAGTGTCCGGGCATGATATCAGGAAAGAATCGGAGAAAGTCCGGCGGACTATTGGAGTATTGACTACCGACATAGGCCTGTATGACAGATTTTCCGCCCGTGAGAATTTACGTTACTTCGGTGAGCTGTATGGCATGACAGGTGAACCACTGGAGAAGAGGATTAATGAACTGCTGGATCTGCTTGAGATGAGGGATTTTGCCGACCGTCGGGCCGGCAAGTTTTCCACCGGAATGAAGCAAAAGGTGGCCATTGCGCGCTCGGTCATCCATGACCCGCAGGTGATTATCTTCGACGAACCAACTTCGGGACTCGACGTCCTTGCTTCACAGACGGTCGTAAAGTTCATGCAACACGCAAAAGAGAAGGGGAAATTGGTTATCCTGTCGACGCATGAGATGTTTAATGCTGAGAAATTATGCGACCGGGTGGCGATCATGCATCAGGGTCGACTTGTAGCTTTGGACACCGTTGAGAATATTAAAAATTCCACAAAGACTCGAACACTAGAGGATGCGTTTTTAGCCATCGTAAAGCGCGACCTTTCAAGTCCGCCTGGCCAGCCCTTCAGTCCGTCAGGACGTGCGAAAATATTTTCCGGTCAGGGGATCATGATCAATGGCAAGATGTTTGCCTGGTGGCGTGTTGGAGTAATTATATTAGCTATCGGTTATGCCATTTATCAGTTTGTAAGAAAATAATGCGAGAAATACTTACAGTCTGGAAAAAAGAACTCATCGATACGTTGCGTGACCGGCGGACGCTGTATACGGCCGTCATTATGCCGATCTTGCTTATGCCCCTGATCATGGTCGGCAGCTTCAAACTGCAAGAATCGCAGATAAAAAAATCCCAGGAGCAGGAGGCGATTGTAGCGGTGGTTAACCGGTCCGCGGCACCCGAGTTAGTCGAGTTCTTGCAGAGCCAGGATAAAATCAAGCTCAGCGATGTCACGGATGATCTCGATAACCGTTTGAAAAAACTTGAGATCCAGAGTTACATCGTCATCCCGCAGGATTATGGTATGCTGGCCGCCGCTGACGAACCTATTGCCATCCCTGTGTACGAAAAAAGCATTGAGCAAAAGTCGTCGATTGCCGCCCAAAAAGTGACCACCGCGCTGACCGTGTACAATCAGATGCTCACCAAAGGAAAACTGGACCAGGCAGGGCTTGATTCAAAGATTTTACAGAACATCATTGTCGAGCCGAAAGACCTGTCGTCCGACCAGGAAAAGGGCGGATTTTTTCTCGGCATGCTGTTACCCATGTTTATTGTGCTGTTCTCCATCGTCGGCGGGATGTATGTGGCTATCGACGTTTCAGCCGGTGAGAAGGAGCGTAAAACCCTAGAAGCCTTACTGGTAACCCCGTTATCCCGTTTGCGGATCGTGACCGGAAAATTTTTGGCTGTGGCGACCACATCAATCGTATCCGTTGTACTCTCGGTTACGAGCATGTTTGGCGCTTTCAAAATATGGCCTCCCAATCCGGCATTTGGCATCCCGGCATCCTTCAATATTTCCATCACAACAGCCATAATCATGTTGGGTATCGGAATCATCTTGTCGATTATGTTTGCCGCACTACTGTTGGCGGTGGCGATTTTCGCGAAAAGTTTCAAAGAAGCGCAGAATTACATCACGCCGTTTTATCTGCTCGCCATCTTACCCGTGTCGATATTTTCTTCAATCCCGGGTTTCAAGCCGCCGCTGGCACTTTTTTTCATTCCGTCGGTCAACGCCGTTTTCTTGTTCAAAGAAAATTTAATGGGTGAATTTATCGCCTCGCATATTATTATAACCGTCGCCAGCACTATTTTGTTTGCGATTGCCGCCATTGTTATCGCCACCAAGATTTTTTCCCGGGAGAGCGTTCTTTTTCGCGATTAACCGGCCGGTATTGCCGGCCAGTTTATAATAAGGTAAGATAACACTACAGTACGTTTCATTGAATACCATGCTATGAAGATAAGCGATATCATGTCCAAAAAAGTCATTACTATACCGGAATCGGCAACCTTATTGAAGGCTGCAAAAATTTTATCTGAGAGCCAGATCTCCGGCGCGCCGGTGGTGAATGCCGCTGGGAATTTGGTCGGAATCATTTCTGAAAAGGACCTGTTCAAAGCGCTCTACCCGTCGCATGCCGAATTTTATGAAAGTCCGGGCCTGTGGCTGGATCTGGATACCCTGGAGGAGAAGACCCGCGACGCGGCCGATAAACCGATTGTTGATTTCATGAACCGTGAAGTCGTGACGGTCAGTCCTGACGCTTCGCTGATGCAGGTCGGATCGATTATGCTGGTTCGTGGCATCCACCGGGTCATTGTCGTCGGCCAGGACGGTGAAATCGTCGGTGTGGCTACCCGGCGCGATATCTACCGGAATATCCTGAAGAACCGGCTGAAAATCTGATTTCATGCCAGAGCTACCGGAGGTCGAAACAATCAGCCGCCAGCTGGATCGCATTATGCGAGGACGGCGGATTTTGGGTATCACGGTCCGCCTGCAGAAAATGATCCGAGGAAATGTACGGTCGTTCAAACGAACCGTTATTGGGGCGCGGGTTGTAAAAATCCGAAGACGGGCAAAATTAATACTATTTGATTTATCAAATGGTTGGTCTTTTTTGGTACACCTCAAGATGACCGGCCAGCTGGTTTTCCGGCAGGGCAGGAGATTGCGTTTTGGGGGCCATCCGATCAGGGACGGACTGCGGGACCTGCCAAACAAGTATAGCCATGTTATTTTCAAATTGGATAAGGGTGCGTCATTGTATTTCAATGACATGCGCCAGTTTGGTTTTGTTAAGGTGATGCGTACAGTTGATCTGGAAAAGTATTTTCTGGCAGAAAAGTACGGACCGGAGCCGTTACGGAAGGATTTTACACTTACCGTATTCCTTGGGTTGCTGGAGCTAAAAAGGGTACAGCGGATTAAGCCGTTGCTTATGGACCAGTCTTTCATCGCCGGGGTGGGGAATATCTATGCCACCGAGGCCTGCTTTGCCGCACGCATCAAGCCGGACCGCCGGGTGTGTACTATAAACTTGGGGACGCGTAAAAAGCTTTTTCAAGCCATAATCTCAATACTTAACAATGCAGTGCGACTTGGGGGCACGACGGCAAAAAACTACACGGATGCCCATGGCCAACCTGGACGGTATGTGCCGAAACTCAAGGTTTATGGGCGCGAAGGAGAGCTATGTTACCGTTGCGGTCATACAATAAAAGCCGATCCGCTGGCTGGGCGGGGCACGGCCTGGTGTCCGGGATGCCAAAAATAGCCCCGAGCGACAGACTCGGAGGATGGTACTGTTTAAAAAATGAAGTTGATCAGTGTAGCGATTACGATACCGACTCCTGCGCCAACCAGGACTTGGGGCAGGGTATGCTCTAGTTTGGTGGCAACTACGGGAAATTTTTTCTGTTCCTCTGGAGTGAGCCGCTGAACAAGCATTTTTACCGCCGTGCCATGGCCGTCTATATACCGGCGGAGGATGACGGCATCAGTAATGACAATCAATGACAGAACCATGGCAATCCCGAAATCAGAGGAGCCGAGGCCCTCGGTGAAAGCTACCATCGCTGACATTGAGGACACGAACGCTGTATGTGACGAAGGCATGCCGCCGTATGTGAAAAAGAAGTCTTTTAGGCTATAATTACCCTTGATCCCGTCCGTCAGCAGTTTGATGGATTGGACTATGACGAGGGTGATGAATGGGGTAATAATTATTTTTATATAACTTTCCATATGCATGATTTTTTATCAGCGATCGTATTGGGGATAGTTCAGGGGTTGGCCGAGTTCTGGCCGATTTCTAGCTCCGGCCACCTGATCATCGCGCATGACGTATTAAATTTCGGATTTGTGGATAACCTGACGTTTGACGTTGCGCTCCATATGGGAACCCTCCTGGCACTAGTCGTGTTTTTTTGGCATGATATTATCAAATATATCGTAGCATTCTTCCGCAGTCTTGCCAACTGGAATGTACGAAACGATTTTGATCAGCGGATGGCCTGGTTCGTCATTATTGCCGCTATCCCAGCCGGTATCGGAGGATTTCTCCTGGAGAGCTGGGCGGACACGGTGTTCCGGAATTTATGGCTGGTTGCCGCTTTAATGATCGCTGTCGGGGTTGTTTTTTTGATCGTCGAAAAAAAGTCCACCCAAACCAAGGACCTACCGCAGGCAACCTGGAAAACAGCCCTGCTGATCGGTCTTTCCCAAGTTATCGCTCTCCTGCCGGGCACGTCGCGTTCCGGGATTACCACATTAACCGGTATGACACAAGGCTTGAAGCGGAGTGAATCGGCCCGTTTTTCATTTTTATTGTCCATACCAGTCATCCTGGGCGCCGGACTGATGAAACTGTATGACGCGACCAAGGAAAACCTGACCAGTCAGGACTGGCTGCTGATGGCAGCAGGTATTGCGTCGGCCACGCTGGTCGGATATTTTGCCATCAGGTTTTTGCTGAAGTATTTTCAGAACCACTCATTGAAAGCGTTCGCCTATTACCGGTTTGTCATCGCTGGAGCGGTGATCGTCTATATGCTGGTCCGATAAATTTTACAGCATAAAAAAACCAGCCTGTATGTCGGCCGGTTTTTTGTTTGGGATGATAGTTAGAAGGGGAGTTCTGACTGTTTGGTGTCCGGGGTATGGCGCCGGAATTTGTAGTACAAGGTGAGTATAACGCCGATACCGACCAATACCCATGGCCACCATAGGTACGTTTCAGCGCAGAAGTATTTGTAATAAATAATTACGCCGATAAAGGTGACGAGGAACGGGAAGATCCACCAGCCGTTGTTCTGATGGCGTCGTTCATAGGAGTAGTAGATCGCCAGAATAATGGTGTAGATGACCAGTATGAAGACAATCAGTTTTCGGCTCGGGTTGGTGCAGGCAGCGGTGGTTGTTGATTCAGTTGACTGGGTGTTTGTGTTCGCTTCCGCCGAAATAACCTCGCCCGTGTTGGTGTTAATATTGGAATTTTTATTTGTCGACTTGTTAACATTGTTGACAATGGATGCGGCCGTGTTCGTATCGGACGTTGAGTTGGTAGTGCTGGCGGTTACCTGGTCTGTGCGCGTGTCTTTGGCGATTACGCCGATCGAGGCTTTGACGGCACCGACTTGCGCAGCCACAAAACCTGTACCTCCGTGCGTAGGCGTGAATAATCCCGTGGTACTGACAGTACCGACGGCAGCGTCCGTCGTCCAGGCGATTGTCGGGTTCGCGATGGGATTCTGATACGCATCCGCCACGGTCACGCTGAATTGTTTGGTTTGGCCGATCTCTACTACAGTCGGACGGTCATTTGGAGTAATGATTACTGACGCGACTTCGGCTACACTGACTGAAATTTGCCAGGACTGGGAATCATAGCCGTTCTTGGCATCGCTGGCTTGGGCGACGACGTTATACGTCCCGGCTTTTGTCGGCTGCCAGGATATCTGGGAGTTGGCCAGGGTCATGCCTTCCGGCTGAGTGGTGAGCGAAAACGCCACAGTGTCATTGTCGCTGTCGAATGCAGTCAGCTGGTAGGAGTAAGCTGCTCCAGCCAAGACAGCGGTAACCGGCTTTGAATTAATGATTGGCGCATGATTGATTGCTTGAGCCGAGGCGGTCAAAGGCCCAAAAACGAGAAAAGCGACCATAGCCACCATGGACACCATGGCCAGGCAGTGGCCAACATAGCCCCTCCAAGTAGGACGTAGTTGCATAAGATGGTTAGATATCTGGTTAAAGGTAATTACTTCATCTTATTAGAAATCAGCCGGTCGGTCAAGCCGGTTAGGCGGGCCTGCAAAATACCAAAATCCCCCTGAAAACAGGGGGATATGACGTGTGGATAACTATCGGTAAGTTATATGATTTTCAGCATCTCGGGAACGCGTTCCAGGAAGTGAGGATGCAGTATGATGGCAGCTGTGGTTATGATGATAACCAGTAAAGATTGGGCAATGACATGAGGGTGCTGTATCCTGATTTCCACAACGATATTGGTCAGTAATACGATGACGATGAAAATGAGGAACACGAGGTAAAATTGCTGGGAATAGTCTATGAGTTTGCCGATGAACCCGGGTGGTTCGTTTTCTATGGCGGCGGATTTCACGATCGGCGTATTATCAGTGCGAGCGGCCAGAGGCTTTTCTTCCGGAGCTCCGGAATTTGTATTTTCGTTAGTCAACACGGCAGCGCCGGTATTGGCGTTTGCAGTCGTGTCAGTATTGGTATTGCTGTTCGTCAGTGGAGTCTCGATAACCTGAGTCTGTGTTTCTGTACCCTTTTCTGGAGGCGCAACTACCACGATAGGCAATTCGATAGTCCCGCCGCTGATCCAGGCTTTCCCCTCTGCTACCAAGCCGTACGATTCTTCATAAGAACCTGCTTCGGATGGAGCTTTCAAGGTAAATTCGAACTTGCCGGACTGGCCGGGTTTCACCTCGGCTTGCTGGAGGGTGGCTGGCCGGTAATATGATTTCCAGGTTTCGTCTTCGAATGCGCTGTGGCGTCCGGCCGGGTTCGTGACGTTCATGGCGACAAAGTACTCCCCGGAGTTTGTCCAGGTGATCGTGCCGGTATTTTTGAATTCCACCCAGAACTGTATCCGTTCAAGCGGCTTGATGGCTAAATCTTTGGCGCTCTGGTCCGACAGCTTCGCCTGGAAGTACTGAGGTTGGGCCGCGGTCGCATTCGTCGGCTTAACTACCGGTTTGGCCACATTCGTGTTTGTCGGCGCGGTATTCGTGTTAACTACCGGTTTGGCCACATTCGTGTTTGTCGGCGCAGTGGCCACCGGTGTCGGCGTGGGTGCTGGTGCCGGCGCAACAGTCTGTTCATAGGGCGTGCCGAAGAACACCACAAGTAAGGTGGTTTGATGTCCCTGTAATTGCCCTTCCATGACGGCGATGCCCATCTCGGTGTATTTTTCGTTCATGATGTTTTTCTTGTGGCTCGGGCTGTTCATGAACGCGGTATGCACGGAGGAAGCTTCAGTAAAATCCATGGCCAGGTTTTCTCCGGCGGATGAGTAACTGTATCCGGCCTGCCTGAGGAATTCCCAGGGTTTGGTGCCGTCTGGGGAGGTATGGGCGAAATAGTCCTTGGCGATCATGTCTTTAGCTTTCAGCATTGCTGCCTGATTCAATGTGGTATTCAGGGTTAACGGACTGATGCTGGCTTCGGCACGGGACGCATTTGTCAGGTTAAGCATTTCCGTCTGGGTGATGGCCGCGAAATGGCCGGCAGAAGGGTAGGTCAAAAACAGGAAACCGGTAACGAACAGTTTGACGGAAATGATGGACAAGGAATAAATTTTCAATGCCATAGGGCGTAACGCATGAGGGTGGTGCGCATTGCCGTCGTGCGGTATGAGGAAACGTTTTGTATGCTTGTGCGACAACGCCAACCGGTAGAACAGCCGGTTTTTGAGTTTGTCAAATTTTGATTTAGCCGGAATTTGCATACAGCGAGGGCGTTATGATTATTTCGAAAGTTTGTTGTGTATAACCTTTACGATTTCTGTCAATTTCATATTTGATTTGACCAGGTAGTCCTGTACATCCAAGGCAACTGCTTTTTTGGTATGTGTCCAATCGTCGACATTCGTCAGCATGATGACTTTTGCCGTTTTCCCCCAGACATTTTGGCGTAATTCAGTCAGTACCTGCAGTCCGTCTTTTTTCGGTAAAAGTATGTCCAGCAAAATGAGGTCCGGTTTATTTTCCAGTGCCTGTGTCAAACCGTCGTCGCCGTTTTTTGCCTGAACTACAGTAAAACCTGCCTGTTCAATTTTATCCGTGAGCGCTTCCATCAGCGGTGTTTCATCCTCGATTATTAATATTGATTTCTTGGTAGTTTCCATATTGTTCGCACTTTAGAGGATAAATACTGCGCATTTATTATACTCCATATTATTTAACAAACAAGCATATCATTTTGTTAGTAATTTGTCAAGGGTACGCCAAAGACGCCAAAGTTTTTGGGTCCTGGGGTATATGTATTTATCTTGGTTTATGGGATTTCCTGGGCGACTACGACCAGCCGTTGTTTTGTCGTGAACAGCGGAGTACAGGTGATCAATGTCACCTGCGGATTTGACGTCGGATTCAGGACATAGATGTCAGTCGGATTGACCACTTTCGTTTCGGTAACCTGGTAGTTGTATTCCAGTCCCTCCCAGTGCACAGTGAATGTGTCACCGACGATGAGTTTGTCCAGTAGGTAAAACGTTTCTTTGGATGGAGGGCGGTATTTATACCGGTGGGCGGTGATGACCGAATTGCCGCCTTTGTCCGGGGATGAGGTGTAGGGCAGATGCCACGCGCCGAGATTGAGTGCGGTTTTTTCGTTTGTACCCTCCACGATCTTCATATCCACGCCGATTTTCTGAATAATGATACGGTTGTCGCCGGTCACGGTCTTGCGGTTGATCGGCAGGCTGCCGGACACGAAAGAATTGGTGTTAGCTTGGTTCGTGATGGTCAATGAGGCCAGAGCGGTGTCTTCACTGGGTGGCCAGAATTTGTATTGTATGTCCGGCCAAAAAGGGTAGACGATCACAGCCATGCCAATGATAATAAAAACAAACGCTACCCAGCGGAGCCATAGCCGTCTGGGCCGATGGTGCGATTGTTTTTTGGCGGGGGATGACAAATCCGCCAGTGGCGGAAGGACAGCCTGACTGTTCGGCACGACAGGAGGGAGGGATGGGGCAGTTTTTTCCACTGTTACCGGTATTGGCGTTTCTGTTTTCGGTGTAGTTTTTCGGCGCGTAGTTTTTATGGCAGGGGTGATGTTTTTTGGCATACATTGTGATAAACAGTATGAACAATTGTACTCGAGAAGCGTCTCATTGTCAAGGCAGGCCGAAAAATAAAAGAGCCCCGCCGTGAGGCGGGACTCTTTCTATTTCGGATTGTTGCAGATGCTATTTGATCCGTTTCGCCAGTACCAGGCCGCTGCCGAGGATCGACAGGCCGGCAATCAGGCTTGGCAGTAATCCCAGGCCACCGGTTGACGGCAGGGTTGTTACTGTCGGTACGATGTCGGTTTCTTCACCGAGTACCGTTCCCGCGATTACTTCCACGTTTGCCTGGGCTGATACGCTGACAGTGCTGTCAGCTTTGGCCGTGGCCGTGTTGACATATTTGCCTGGGAGCGTGCCGCTATCGACTTTAACTTCATACGTACGGGTCACGCTTTCTGTCGGCACCAGGTCGCCGAGGTCCCAGGTATGGTTGATGGTGTTATTGTCAGCAAAGACCATGCCCTGCGGCAGAGTGTCGGTCAGGGTGACGTTTAGTGCCGGCGTAGTGCCGGTATTGGTCACGATGACCGTGAAGGTGATTGTACCGCCCGGATTGACCGTCTTTTCTTTGGCGGTCTTGGTGATCGCCAACGTGGCTGTTTCTTCACCCAATACTGTCGGAGTGCGGACTTCGCTGGTCGCCTGAGCTGTAACTCCAGGCACGCCGTCAGCTTTGACCGTTGCACTGTTCACATATGACTTGGCTGTAGCATTGCTGTCGACATGTGTCTTGTAGGTGACCGTCTGGCTGGCACCTGCGGCTAACGTCGCCCAGGTCCAGGTTTTGGTCGTCTCGCCGGTATTGACGCCGTTGGCATCAAGGTAGGTAAGTCCTGACGGCAGAGTGTCGGTCAGGGTCACGTTGGTGGCTTCAGTATTGCCGGTATTCGTCACGACCAAAGTATATGACAGTGTGTCATTCGGGTTGGCAATGGTCTTGTCGACTTTCTTGGTCAGAGTGAAGGTAATGACCGGGGTCAATGTCTCTCCCTTGGTGACAGTGGTGGTGACTTTGTTGCTGTCTTTACCGTCTGGGAAGGGGCATGTTGACAATGTGATCATTGACGCCGTATCTTTTATATTATTGCAGTTGATCGTGGCAATATTATCAATGGCGGTAGTACCGATCGGCAGGCCGCTATTGACCGTGGCTGTGTAGGTAACGTCCACTTGGTTGGTGGCCGGGACGGAAGCGATGGTCCAGGTGATCAACTTTGTCGTGTCGTCATATGTACCGCCGTTGTCAGCCGAGACGAATGTGGTATTAGTCGGCAACGTGTCGGTAACGACCAGGCTGCCCATATCCCCGTTGCCCGTGTTCTTCACGGAGACGGTATAGGTCAGCGTATCGCCCTCGTTGGCAGTCGCTTTATCGACCGATTTACTGATGGAAATGTCCGGAACTTTTGGCATTTCTTTGTTGCCGAAATTGCACATCGGTAAGCTTTCAATCTCAGGGGTACTTGGGAGGCCAAAAAGTACGGTGGTTTTCATGCTGCAAGTATCACCCTTGTTTGTATGAGGAAGGGTGACGGTATGGCAGACAGGGGATGTTGGGAATGTCTGGCTCCAACCGGCCTGTTGGACTTCGCAAATACTGTAAGTACCGGCAAGCAAATCCCCAAAGTGGTACCAGCCGTCCTCATCAGTCAATGTGTTGGCCTCTTCATTATTTAATATCCCGTCGCCATTCTTATCGATGAAAATAGTCCAGCCAGCGAGCTTCTGCTCACATGACATCAATGCACCTGACTTAAGATTGGCACAATCGTAATAGTCGCCGTCTCCATCCAGGTCGTTCCATTTGAAGCCCTCCAGGTTGTAGGTTGGTATCTCCTCGTTCATGAAATACACTTCGGGATTCAGGTTTTCGCCATTTATATTCACGAGGATATCTCCCCAGGTACCGTCATTATTCGGATCGAGCTGTTTCCAACCGCTGACCTGCTCTTCACTGAC
>JBAYGJ010000018.1:0-17132 GCA_041666685.1 Patescibacteria group bacterium
TATGCACCAGTCCATAACGCAATCGAGGATGGCATGGCTTTTCGGGTGTGCGTATATCCAGGAAATTCTATCTTCCCGTATTTTTTGCTGAACTTCCTCATTGCCCCAACCAATCGAAAAACCGACTTTTTACACTGAATTAACTCAGCCTTGTAGTACAGCCTCAGTGCAGTCAGCACCTGATCGTTCCTGGATCTGGCTGTATGGATTTTCTTCCCCAGCTCTCCCAGTTTTGCCGTCAGGTGACTTTCAATAGCCGTATGGCAATCCTCCTGACCAGAAAGAATTTTGAATACGCCCCGCTGGTCTAATCTGAGAATTCCGTTTAGTTCTTTTACCAGTTTCCCGGTTTCAGTTTTCGTGAGTATGCCAATCTTACCGAGCATTTTGGCATGGGCAATCGAAGCCAGGCAATCATACCTGACCAGCTTTTGGTCAAGGAGATAATCGTTGCCGACCGTGTATTCTTCTACCTGCCTATTGAGTTTGTACCCCTTGTCCCACAATTTAACCATACGTTTAAGATTAGACTTTATTCTTCCGCCAGTCATACGGCTTCCGTTTCCGGAGGACGAAATTATGGGCCTTCAGCCTGACCGCATTGATATTGATGAAGCCCCGCGAATCCGTGGCATCGAAACCGCCCTCAACATCCATGCTTGACTGTTTCTGGTCATAGAGTGAGGTCGGCGATGACCGGCCAATGACCTGCACATTGCCTTTGTACAATGACAGCGTAACCTTCCCGTCTATCGCTTCCTGGCTTTTATTAAACGCATTGAAAAGGAAGTCCATCTCCGGCGAGAACCAAAAACCATTATAGATCAGCTCGGAAAATTTAGAGACCAGCATGTCCCGGAGATGCATGACTTCTTTGTCCATGGCGATCCCCTCCAGGTCACGGTGGGCCAGCCATAAAATCGTGCCGCCGGGAGTTTCATAAATTCCCCTTGATTTGATGCCGACAAACCTGTTCTCGATCATATCCAGCCGGCCAATTCCGTTGACGCCACCCAATTCATTCAAGTAGAGAAACAGTTCCAGCGGCTTGGATACCGTCTTGCCGGTATTCTTGTTCGTCACCTTTGTCGGGGTACCATCCTTAAATTTGATTTCGATGACAGTTTCTTTGTTCGGAGCTTTTTTCGGAGATGCTGTCATAGAGTAAACGCTTTCAGGAGCCCTGAATTTGGGGTCTTCCAGGATACCCGCTTCATGACTGATATGCATGAGATTTTCGTCCTCGCTGTACGGTTTTTTCTTGGTAGCCTTGATTGGAATACCCCATTTCTTGCTGTAGGCAATCAGGTCGCTCCGGCCTTTAAATTCAGACAAAAATTCCGGCATTTTCCATGGTGAGATAATTTTAATGTCCGGCTGTAGCGCATAATACGTCAGCTCGAACCTGACCTGATCATTGCCTTTGCCTGTCGCCCCATGAGCCACATATTCGGCATGCTCCCGCTGGGCGATCTCGATCTGCTTTTTCGCGAGCAACGGCCTGGCCAATGAAGTCCCCAGCAAGTATCGGCTCTCATAGGTAGCATTGCCACGCAATGCAGGAAAAATAAAGTTTGTGACAAATTCTTTCCTGAGGTCTTCAACGTAGACTTTTGACGCTCCGGTTTTCAGCGCTTTCTTTTTGATTGCATCAAAATCCTCATGCTGGCCGACATTGCCGACAAAACAGATGACTTCATACCCTTTATTCTCGAGCCATTTTAATATCACGGAGGTGTCCAATCCGCCGCTGTATGCGAGCACAACTTTTTTCTTAGACATTTTTTCTTGTGTTAGCCGGTTAATGCAGTAATTTTATATCATTTCCAAAAATAATACTATAGCATCCGATAATATTTTTTTACTATCGCGACGGCACTACGTATGAAAATAATTTGCTTATTATGCAATATTCAGCTATATTGGAATCACCTTTTACAGGTTTATTTAATTTTAAATTAACTGAAAATCAATTACATATGTTGCCTATTATCACCCATCCACATCCACATCTCAAACAGCGCGCTCAGGAGATAACTCCGGACGAGATCAAGGGCATGCAAAAATTCATCGATGAGATGTCCGACACTATGCTGAAAAAAGACGGCATCGGGCTGGCGGCCAACCAAGTTGACGTCCTGAAGCGGATCATCATCATCAGCACTAAAGACGGACCGTTGCCTCTTATCAACCCAGTCCTCTCCCGCAAATCATTCCGAAAAGAAGACGGCGAAGAAGGCTGTTTGTCCGTCCCGGGAGTCTACGGAATTGTCAGGCGTCACAAATCATTGGTCATAAACGCATTGGACCGGAAAGGTGGCCCGATCAGCCTAAAAGCTTCCGGCATGTTCGCGCGCGTGGCTCAGCATGAAGTCGATCATCTGGACGGCATCCTATTTATTAACCGGACGAAAAAAATTACCAAAGGCACCCTGCCCCATGATTCAAAAAAACTATAGGACTATTTTTTTCGGTACGCCGGATTTTTCTGTGCCTATCCTGGAGGCATTGGCCGATTTAGAATTTATCAATCTTATTGGAGTCGTGACCCAACCGGACAAGCCCGTTGGACGGAAGCAAGAACTGACACCGTCACCGGTGAAAATGTGGGCGGAAAAACATAACCTGCCTGTTTGGCAGCCGAAATCGCTGAGGACCCAACACGTCCTAGACCAGAGCAAATCTTTTACTCCGGACTTATGCGTGGTTGTCGCTTACGGCAAAATAATCCCAGCCAACCTGCTGGACATACCTCAGCATGGCTGGCTGAATGTACACGCTTCCCTCCTGCCGAAATACCGGGGCGCTTCGCCCATTCAGGCAGCAATCTTGAACGGCGAAAAGACAACGGGCGTTACTCTCATGAAAATCGACGCCGGACTGGATACCGGTCCGGTTATTGACCAACAGACGATCATGCTGGATCAGGCTGAAAATTTCGAATCGTTGCATGACAAGCTCGGCCAACTCGGCGCTGACATCATCAAGAAATCGCTGCTCCCCTATCTGGACGGCAAACTACCGCTCCAACCACAAGACAACAAGCTGGCGACGTTGACTACTGTCATCTCCAAAGAGGACGGTCGAATAGAGTGGAAAAAATCCGCAAACGACATTTACCGTCAAATCCGAGCTTATACGCCCTGGCCTGGCGCGTACTGTTTTTGGAAACAGACCAGGAAAGAGTCGGTGGAACAACGACTGAAAATACTGTCTGCCAAACCCTCAAACAGTACCCATCCGCTGGCACCGGGGCACATCGCATTGCAAGACAGCCACCTTACTGTCGGCTGCGGCGGGCACGGGCTCATACTCACCCGCATCCAGCTGGAAGGGAAAAAACCCCTGCCGGTCGATGAGTTTATAAAAGGCTACCCTGAATTTATCCAAGCCGTGTTGTCATAACCCATGAAACCGCACGTCATCATTATTGCCGGCGCAAAAACGAAACATTCCAAATTCGCCGAACCACTGCTGAAAAAATATTACAACTACTTCGGCATAGACGTTGGCGGGCAGGGACGGGCATGGGTAGCACCTTTCAGCGACTGGCTGGAAAACGCCATTGCCAACCCCGTTACGGTTTTTGACTGGTCAGGGGGCGTGACCACGACATCTGTCCTCTTGGCGGCCAGGAGACTGGCTAAACTCATTGACGAATGCAACCACTCGCACATAGTCCTATTTGCCAAAAGCATGGGCGGTAACGTAGCCGATTTTGCCGTACGCATGACCAAACGGACCGATGCCGTAAAAAAAATCATCTACGTGGCTACGCCCCACCAGCCGATCAATTTGGAGCTGCCGCCTCATCTCATGCGAATCAACATCTATTCACCGGCGGATAATTACATCAACTTTGCCAATCGGACCTTGTATATGGGGTTCGGAAAAGGCCATATGCCGGACATCCGGAATATCAGCCTGCCCTCTATACGGCACAAGGATTTCATGAATAACGTCACGACTGAATACGAAGGCCGGCCGATTCATACATTCGACCTGTTTAAAAAATTGATAGAAGAATAACCGCTCATCCCCAGCCACGCCAACCGTATTACTTGCGGACTTTTTTAGTTACCTGGAATCCCAGATATTTACCGATCATGAGACGGGTCTGTGCTTCTGTAGCGGGAACCGATCCGAATAAAATCAGCGTAAAAGGGATAAATACCCACTGGAAGACCATGAAAATTAATTTCCATTTCGGATAATTGGCAGGCCGGGGCGGCAGAAGTTGGGTAGACAGGATGGCTTGGGCTAATAACCCGATCATGGCCAAATTCATCAGCCAATTTAGAATGTGCGGGGCATTTTGGGTCACGACGGATGTTGACCCCTGATAATTGGCCAGCCAGATCGGCATATGGCCCAGTATGAAAATAAGTATCGGCGCAGTAGCCCAGGAATAGACGCCCTCACCCTGGTTAAAAATATAGCGGAACTTCTGGACGAACGGCATAGTCTTGTTCCGCCCAAAATTCCAGACCATGTACGGAAAATTCTCTACCCCATACGCCCAGCGCCTCTGCTGGACATACTGGCTTTTGACCGTTTCCCAAAACGTATGCCCCACCACGACATCCATGGACACCGGCAGATGCAGCGGTACCACCTCATAATCGCCGTCATAATGCATGATGCATTGGAGGCAGATCCGCGAATCCTCCGTCACGATATCGCTCTGCCAGAACCCGACGTCCACCAGGGCCCGGAAACTCATACTGTGGGAGGAAAAGGTGAACAGCCGTTCCGGCCTGACCTGTTCGGTCATCAGCCAAAAGGTCGTACTGTACGAAATGACCCGAGTCAGCGCAGGAGACTCCCAGACGTTGTTGTTGAATACAGCCAATGGCTGGTAGCTGGCATGTGTCGGGTTTGGATGCGACATGTACGTATGAGTCAGGTAGCTGAAATACTGCGGATGGACGCAGGTATCCGCGTCAAACGCAGACACGATGACTTTTTCATATGAGATGCCCAATTTATCTACCAGGTCCTGCACCCGATGGCCCGCCCAGGCGATATTTGATCCCTTGCCCGGCATCTCACCAACCACGCCAGCCGGATGGATGGTCACTAAAAACCTGAAAAATGTTTTACCAAACTCTTCACGCAGCCGGTCGGCAATGTTGGTAAAATTTACCCGATCCTTTTCTTCCCCTGCCAGGACGACAATAAACCGGTCCAGTGGAAAATTATTTTTTGTGAGAGCGGTCAGGCTGCCGCGTAATACTTCTACAGGCTCCTTATAGGTCGGATAAAATACCGCGTGGTAGTATTCGTTCCAGCCGGGTTTCGATTCAACCTGCTGACGCCAGTCAATTTTGATCGTCTGACGATATTTGCGGAACGAATGGATCATGTAAAAAAGCATGTACACAATCCGGAACAACCAGTAAAAATCAAATACAATAATGAAAAAAATCGCCCAGATGGGACGCACGAACGACAGGACTATGGCCAAAAAAAACGTTGTCCAGACCATAGCCCCGGGGAGAATTTCCAGGATGCGGTATTGGGTATATTCGGAAAAATGGTTCAGTAAACGCTTGATCATATCCGATCTATGAAAAAGACGGATTTCCCATCCGCCTTTTTATGATAAAAATGTTATTTGACGATGATTTGTCCGCTCTTTATCGGATTCAGATAATCATGGTAGCCCCATGTGCCGGCGGTAGTGAATGTGTAGGTATACGTCTCGTTTTGGCCAAGCTCATCAGACAGCAATGTCGGCAGAGAACTTCCTGACGGGTGCGGATCAGCAGCAATTTTTCTATTGATCAAATCCTTATTGACCCAGGTGATGGTCTCGCCGGCGGCGATCGTCACGACTGAAGGGTTAAAACTGCCATCCATAATCCAGACGGTTTTTGCAGCTGGACGGACGACCGTCACGGCATTACTGGAATTCAGCGTCTGGGACAGGTTGTTGTTAGTCGGTTTTTCTCGTAAAAAATACCAGCCAAGCAATCCGGCCACGACGACGACCAGGATAATGACGACGATTATTGTTGCGTTCTTGGTCATATACTATGTTACTTATGCAAATTAACTTTTTTTATGGAATAACTCACTTTCTTCCAGGGTCCCGTCAGCCCGATCAGGCCGTTCTTTGCCCCAAGCTGGGAAACTTCACCAGCGGAGTTGTTGCAGGCCAATTGGATGCTTTTATTGATATCGCCTTTAAACCGTACATATCCAGCCACGAAGCCTGAACCAAAAGCGTCCCCCGCACCCGTAGTATCTATAGCCTTTAATGGTTTGATTATAACACGATGCATGGCGCCGTTCAACACGACCACAGAACCCTGCGCCCCTTTGGTAATTACCAATATTCCTGGACACAATCCGCGTAATTTCCGGACATAACCAGTTTCATCAGTTATCGGACGGCCGGTCAGTGTGGCGGCTTCTTCATTGTTCATTATCAGAATGTCTATCTTTTTCAGCAGTAGCAGTAAAGCGCTTCTGCCTTTCGTAATATCCAGTTTTCCTGGATTGAATGCGACTCGAACGCCCTTTTGCTTCGCCTGAGTGATAATTTTCTTCAACACATCTGTCCGGCCGGCTAAGGATGTCACATACAGCCATTTCGCCTGAGTAATCACCGGCGAGATGTCCGACGTTTTAAAATCATGCGCCGCTCCCCGGTACACCAAAATCGTCCGTTCACCGTTTGGTGCCAGAAAGACGACTGATTGTGCGGTTTTATTTTTTCGGTCTATTGCCAGCAAGTCATTGATACCATGTTTTTTCAGATACTGCCTGACGTCATCACCGGCGCTGTCTTTACCAATCCGAGCCAAACAGCCGACTTTGAAGCCCTGCCGTTTGAAAGTGGCCGCCGTATTGACCGCTCCACCGCCGATTTCCACGTGCATGTCCTCCAGTTCAATCTTTGTCCCGAACGCAAAACACTCCATCTCGCCGGTAATCATCTTGACGTTCTTCAGTACCTTAAATTTTTTACTGAATAGGTACACGTCCTTGAATGCTGATCCGATTGTTATGATGTCGTAAGGCATGGAGGGCCAATTTACTTATCTGTTTTTATAACTCAATGATACCATTTTATCATTATTTCTTCAAAATCTCCTCTACAGTAGCATCGGCGAATATTTTCATGGTATCAAAAATCTTCAGTCTCGGGTGCTTCGGTATGAGAAGCTGTAAGTCGGTGCATGCCAGAGCTACACAATCGACATTCTTTTTCTCAAAATCATTGATTATCTGGACAAGTTCTTCCCGATCCTTGTTGTTTTGCTGGCCGGCAACGAGATGCAGGATGAACCTGCCCATTTTAGCCTGCTGGAACTCATTTGGTGTTGTATACTCAATGCCGTTTTCCTTAAATGCATTTTCATATAATTTATTTTCGATTGTCGCTGATGTGGATACAATGCCGACGTTACCAAGATCATTTTTTTTAAGGAACTTTACGGTCTCCTCCACGATGCTTAAAACCGGAATACTGACCGCATCTCTTATCTCCTTGATGAAGATATGCAATGAATTACAGGGCATCACAATAAAATCCACGCCGGACTTTTCCAGCCTCTGGGCTTCCTTGACTAAAAACGGAGTATATCGTTCGGCCCCTTTATTTTTTGATATCAAGTCTTCTTCAATTTCATACGGCAGCGGCACGCTGGAAATCACAATACCGGGTCGTGCAATTTTGGATTTTTTTTGGCATGAAAAAACCACATCGAGGTAAAATTCCGACGTAGTTTCTGGACCAAGTCCACCGATTATTCCGACAGTTTTCATAAATTAATGATATTATTTTATTCCTTTTACGGTAGTAATAATACTACTTGCTGTAATGTTTTCGTAATTGAGTAATTCCTCCGGCTTCCCTGACTTCGGCATTTTGGTCACTGCCAACTTCACAACATGTGCCTTTGCGTGGCGGAGTGCGCTTAACACGGCTTCTCCCAACCCTCCTTGCGGATAATGGTCCTCAACCGTGATGATCGCTTTGGTCTCTTTGGCTGCCTGCTCGAGGGTTTTTACGTCAATCGGCTTAATGCTATAGCAGTCAATGACGCGGATGCTGATCCCCTGCTTTTTCAGTTCATCATACGCTTTCAGCGCTTCTAAGACAGTAATACCAGCTGTTACGACGGTAGCAATGTCATTATTGCTTTTGCGCAACACTTTACTGCCACCAATGGGAAATTGTTCATTCTGGTTATAAATCACCGGCGTCTCGGCTCGTGTCGTACGGATATAGACCAATCCTTTGTGCCTGGCCGCCTGTTCAACCAGCTTGTCGCAGGAAACAGCATCGCACGGATATAGTACGGTGCTATTGAATATCGAACGAAACATGGCAATATCTTCTAGTCCCATTTGCGATATGCCATCCTGTCCGATGGACACTCCGGCGTGGGAGCCGACGATCTTAATGTTGGCCTCTGAATAACTGGCCATCCGTAGCTGGTCAAATGCTCGTGTCAGAAATGCGGCAAAGGTGGAAACGAAAGGAATTTTACCGCGACGAGCCAGACCGACAGCAGTACTGACCATGTTCTGTTCGGCGATATACATTTCGAAGAATCGTTTTGGATATGCTATATGGAAAATATTAGCGAACGTGGAGTTGGAGGTTTCCGCATCCAGCGAAACGATCGGTAGTTGATTGGCTAACCGGGCTATCGCGTACCCAAAGGCTTTTCGCGTAGCAATGGGCTTGTCCAATGGCATGGTTACTG
Source organism: Patescibacteria group bacterium (assembly GCA_041666685.1). Taxonomy (GTDB): domain Bacteria; phylum Patescibacteriota; class Patescibacteriia; order UBA10025; family JAHIVO01; genus JBAYGJ01. Next base: position 8,724 of record JBAYGJ010000018.1, read on the forward strand.
ACTGTCCGCCGGACATTGAAAAACTAGGTTTCTGATCTTTGACGTTAGCAATTTCACCTCGAACGGTAGTATCCACTTTTCCTAATGCCTTAATTGCTTTTTCCATTTCATCAGATTTCAATGTCTTGCCATGCCAGTCGTCCTTATTCTCGATCATTTTCACGCCCTTACCTTTCAGTGTTTTGGCAATGATCATGACCGGCTTGCCTTTTACAGTCATGGCTTTTTTATACGCACTCAAAACTTTCGGTAGTGAATGTCCGTCAATGACTATTGTTTGCCAGCCGAAACTGCTGATGCGTTTCTCGTATGCCTTCACGTCATGGCCGTACATGGTCTCACCGCGTTGGCCGAGCCTGTTCACATCCAAGATACCGATTAAATTATCTAACTTATAATGCGCTGCCAGTTGGATGGCTTCCCACACCTGCCCCTCAGCCATTTCACTGTCACCCAGGAGGACGAACGTCCGATAAGACAGTTTATCCAGGTACTTGGCGTTTAATGCCATCCCCAGGCCCACAGAAAGCCCCTGACCAAGCGAACCGGTGGCTGCCTCGGTAAACGGCAATGCCATGGTCGGATGCCCCTCCAGACGGCTGTTAAACTGGCGTAAAGTCATCAGTTCCTGTTCTGGGATAGCGCTGGCCGCTGCCCATAATGCATAAAACAAAGGTGAGGCATGGCCTTTGGAAAAGATTAACCGGTCATTGTTTGGAATACCGGGATTCTTTATATCAAAACGGAACGTGCCGCCGAACATCAAGCCGGCCATCAGCTCAACGGCTGACAGCGAGGATGACGGATGTCCGGATCCGGCTGCTGTGGTGGACTTTAATATCCAATAACGGAGTAAAGTTACCAATGACTTAAGATCCGACTGGTGTGGCATAAGTATTATTTAGGAATATTCTCCCAATCCTGGAAAAACTTCTTCACGCCTTTATCCGTCAGGTCGTGGCGGTACATCTGGACCAGATTTTTAAAAGGTACGGTGGCGACATCAGCACCGGCTAGCGCCGCTTCTTCCACATGCTGGACGCTCCGAACGGAAGCCACCATGACATTCGTCTGAATGCTGTAGTTCTTGTACATTTGCACAACCTGCCTGACCAGCTCCATCCCCTTTTTCCCGGTATCATCCAATCGGCCGACAAACAGACTAACCATGGTTGCGCCTGCTTTTGCCGCGAGTAAAGCCTGGACAGGAGTGAAGACAAGCGTCACGTCGGTATGGATGCCTTTTGCTTCCAGCCGGCTCACGGCTTGCAACCCATCGTCAGTCATTGGAATTTTCACGATTATATTCTTGGACAGTTTTGCGATTGCTTTTGCTTCATTCACCAGTTCATCCGCGGTCTGGGAAACGGCTTCGATGCTGACCGGCCGGTCCTTGACCAGCGTCAGGATATCATGGACCACTTCACCGAGTTTGCGGTCAGCTTTGGCCAGCAATGTCGGATTGGTCGTGACTCCGTCAATGATCCCCCGCTCCATAGCCCACTCGATCTCCTTGATGATAGCTGTGTCGATAAAAATCTTCATACTATTTTTATATTAATTGTTCTTGTAATGTTGAAATATTTTCCGAGATACTGCCTGACTTGAAAAGCGCCGATCCGACGCAGAACCAGTCCACGCCGGCGCTGACCAGCGGACCGATCGTTTGCTCATTAATCCCGCCGTCTACGCCGATGAGCGTCCGGGTATCCATATCGCGCATCTGCTCCACCTTGACCGCAACTTCCTGATGGAATGGCTGGCCCTGGCGTCCCGGTACGATAGCTAAAAACAAAACCAGGTCTACCAGGTCGATAAACGGTTCGAGCGCCTCTATCGGCGTTTCCAAATTTACCGCCATACCCACTTGGTAATTAGCCTCTTTCAGTTCCTCGATCAATCCTTCTGGCTCCGGTACGGCTTCAAAATGGAAAATGATCCGTTCAAATTTTTCCTTGGGCAAATACGGCAACCAGGCCCGCGGATCCTTGACCATCAGATGAACTTCCAATCGCAGGTCTGTCACGATGTCCTTCAGCTCTTCCGGCTTGACCGATAACGTATTAACGAAAACGCCGTCCATCAGGTCGATCTGCGCCCACTCGACCAGACCGGATAGATCACTGAGCTTCCGATTCAGGTCATTGATGTCATCCGTCAAAATTGTCGGGACTATTGTGGCCATCGGTCAATTATTTTAAACCGGCGAACTCGACGGGCAAGTGGTAAAAATGTACTGCCTAACCACGTGGTGATAATTCCTTTGACCTTTTCCGGATCAGTCATCCATTTGGACAAACATAGCACGTTGGCGTTGTCGTGAGTCTTGCTATACATAGCCTGTTTGGCGCTGAAGACCGAGGCAGCACGAACTCCTTTGAAACGGTTAGCAGCAATGCACATGCCATAGCCTGCCCCGCATACCAGGATGCCCAGGTCTTTTTTTGATTTCTTGACTTTCAGCGCTACCTTTTTTGCAAACTCAGGAAAATCGTTCTTGACTTTGTCCGAGTCGCAGCCTAAATCGGCAAATGGAATCTTTTTCCTAGACAAAATGTTTTTGACTTTTTCCTTAAGTTTGTACCCGGCGTAATCCGAAGCAATGTAGATCATAAAAAGTATGGTTAATATTCTCCCGGGTCTTCCCCGATGTTCCTGATGGAGCAGGCCTGAATCGGTTCCAGCCCCAGCTTGGTTGCCGCTAAAACCAGTTCTTCACTCTCAGCACCCGGATTGATGTATAATTCTTTCGGCCGTACTTTGGCAATGTCATTGATAATCGCCAGACCGACGTCCGACGGTACGTAGAGACTGACCCGATCGATGGGCCGGGGGGCATCTACGACGCTTTTATAGGCCTGTACATCGTCTATAAACGCTTCTTTAGGATTGATCGGATAGACAACCCACCCCTGTTTCCGGTAGGCTCGTACAGCCTTATTGCCGAATTTCTCCCTATTGTTCGATGCGCCGATTATGGCGACAGTCTTCATAATAAAAAATGGGCTAATGTTCTAGCCCAATTATAACATAAACATACAGGCTACGCATTGGCTGGCGCGGTCCGGATGCTGTATGTGCATCCGCAGTAATTCTGCCGGTAAAAACACTCCTGCCGGCTAAGCGCCATGGCTTTCTTGAAACCGTCCTGTTTTTTAAAATCCGCCTCCAGGTACGGTACGCCGTACTCTTTTTCGAGTTCCCGGCCGATTTGGTTCAGCCTGTCAGCGTCCTTATGCGGACTGATGGACAAATCTGTGCCGAAAATATCAAAGCCATGCTCTTGTGCATACTGCACAGTTTTTTCCATCCGCATTCGGTAACAGATCGTGCATCTGTCCCCTCTCTCGGGATCCCGCTCATGTCCCGTAGTCAGGCCGAGCCAACGATCCTGGTCGGGGGAAATTTCGATAAAAGCTATAGTATGTTTATTGCAATAGTCCCGCGATTCGGTAAAACGATGCTGGTATTCTTCCACCGGGTAAATGTTTGGATTGTAATACAAAGCTGTTACGTCATAGGCTTGACGCAATTGGTCCAGTACGTAGGCCGCACACGTTGCGCAGCAGATATGCAAAAGAAGCTTAAGCTTCTGAATCGCCATAGAGATTTATCCCTTCGTATTCTTTGGTGCAGCCGGCAGCAACACTGTAAACTCAGTGCCCTTCCCCTCTATACTGTCCACATAAATCTCCCCTTTCATGTTTGTGACGAGCGCTTTGGTAATCCACAAGCCAAGTCCGGTGCCGATTATTTTATCCGTCTGTTCGTTGCGGATACGGTAAAATTTCTGGAACAGCCGTTCACGGTTTTTGGCGGACATGCCCATGCCGGTATCAGTGATTTTTATTTTTACCATCGGCCGCTTGTCCTGCACCTGTTCAGCAGAAATCACCACGCTGCCCTTGATCGTGTATTTGACGGCATTGGATGCGAGATTCACCATTACTTGAGTCAGTTTATTGCTGTCCGCCATGACTTTAATATTCCGATCCTGAATATCTGCTGAAAAAACCAACCCTTTGGCCGCAGCCTGGGCTTTGAACGATGCCGTGACGCCGTCAATGACGCTAGCAACAGATACGGGGATGATGTCCAGCTTGATCCGGCCCTGCTCTATCCTGGACACGTCCAGCAGATCCTCCACCAGGTCGCGCAACCGGTTGGTCTCGTCCAGAACAAGCTTGACCTTGGCATGAGCATCCACAGGCAACGAGCCGAATGATCCATCCTCGAGCATCGCCAGATACCCACGAATACCAGTGATAGGCGCGCGTAACTCATGGGAGGTCATGGAGATGAATTCATCCTTCATTTGGTCAACTTCGCGCAGCTTATTAGCCAGAGCAGCATATTGGAACAGCCTCGTGTTATTGAGTAATAATAAAATGATGACGATAATCGACCCGATCAGGATGAGTACCGAACGATTGAACATCTGCTGGCTAAGTTCGTCGATCACCTTAGAGGACAACTTAATTGACGACAAAGCGACCGGAGTGCCAGAGGCGTCGATAACCGGCTTTACAACCACCCAGAACCGTTCATTACTCATAACACTCTCATCCTTGGTCGAACGGGCGTTTGAAGACGTATAAAAGGCCTTGCTTTCTTTGGTCTGCCAGGCCAGAGTATTGTAAATTTTATCGGTTTTTTGGCCGATAACGCCTGCGTCCAGACTGGCAATAATGGTAAACGCCGTGCCATCCGGTATCAGTACATCTAGGCTCTGGAGTTCGTCAGTCGATGCGGCAACCATCTCCACTTTTGCCTGGAGGGCGGCCTGGTCAGCCAATAATGATGGAACTTCAGTCGAAAAGACGCTGTCCGCAAGTTCTGCCTTGCGTAACAGCTCAATGTCCATGACATTCCTGGCCCGGTCAAAAAAAAGCAACGTGTTCAGGACCAATGCGCCGGGGATGACGATCAGCAGCAGCACTCCATACACAACCTGAATGTTGTTCTTCAAGAAATCAAAATATTGCCGGGAAAAAAATTTCATTTAGACAGGTTTTGATTTCTTGGTTAGATACCGGGCTCCCAGCAGAACAACCAAAACGGCGGCCACGGCGCTCAGTGCAATAACGATATACCGGCTCATGGAGGTGTCACCGGACGCAGACACGTTCACATCGCCCCTGAGGTAATCAGTCTCGGACACAGCGACAGCCTTCCTGACGAAAAACGCTAATGGCGAACTTTTCTCCTGAATTTTTCCCGTCTGGTCATTGACAGTCACGTAGACTTCATGACGACCGTCAGCCAAATTTTTGTCCAGAGTATAGGTGAAATTTCCACTGGCGTCAGTTTTGGTAGTGACGACGACGGGAGTCGAATAGATGTAAATATAGATCGTGGAATTGGGCGGCCCGATGCCGCTGATAACCAAGTTGTTCTGCCCAATTATTGGTGAATAATTCGTAATTTCGTTTACGGCCAGCTTTTCGGGTGTTTCGATTCCGTTTTTCGTCGGCTCTTCAAATACCATCAGCTCCTGTTCACTGACGACAGCTTCTGATTGTGCCGGAAGCGCCGACGTGGGGTTCATGGCAAGCGGATCAGTTTTCAGAGAATTTGCTTCTGTACCGTCAGAAATGCCGTCACCGTCCGAATCGGGATTATTGGGGTCAGTCTGCAATTGGGCTTCGACTGAGTCAGGCAATCCGTCGCCGTCCGAATCGACATTATCAGTCGCTGCCTGAGTTTGCGCATCAGTCGCAGCAGTATCCGTAGCTGGCGGTTCTGTCGGGTTCACTGTCTGCCGCACGGTAACCAGGACGATCGGACTGGCATATACCAGTCCGGTACGGATTTTGACACGAGCTATGAGAGAATAATTTCCGTCGGTATACGAGGACGTCCGCCAGGTGCAATTGAACGATTTCGGCTGAGTGAGGTCATTCCGCAGCCCGGTACACAACAATGTCTCATTAGCGGTCGAATCAGCTGGACGCAAAGAAAATTCAACCACTGACTGAGGATCATCGTAGTTGACACTTGCCAGCACGCGCTGTGAATCCCCGAAAACCGTCTGTCGTCCAACCGGCTCAATGATTGTGACGGACGGTCTGGCTAATTGCACAGTGACTGTGGGAGACTGTAAACTACTGCTGTTGCCATCAGGTGAGATTGTCTGGGCATAGACCGTATGCGTGCCGGGATTGAGCGGGGTCTTGAGGAGGTAATAATAATTGCCGTCGGTACCGGCATTGACTGAACCGTCAACACGATTGCCGTCAACCGTGATCCGGACGCTGAAACCCGGCTGGGCTTTCCCCTTTACGGCGAACAATACATGCCTATGGATACTGTTTGGCGTAGGGTCAGTAATTGTTGGGGCCGGAATCGTAGATTGACCCGGCACTGTGCACGTCTGGCGGTTCGGCGCAGGGACTACGGGGACACAGGTCATGTTCGGCGTGCACGAACGCGTCTGAGTGCCATTCAGGCAGGCCGACCAGGTAGCAGAACAACTCCACTGCACATCGGCCGCCATGGTGGTCGGGCAGGCAGTGGATGGAGTAGTGTTTGTGCACGTTTGAGAATCCGGTGCCGGGACTATCGGAGTGCACGAAGAGTTTGCGATACACGAACGTGTCTGAGTGCCATTCAGGCAGGCCGACCAGACGGTGGGGCAAATCCATTGCTCAGCCACTGGCATTGTTGTTGGACATAGAATGCTTCCAGTGGCTGTACACTCCTGAGATTCAGATGGTTTCGTACTGGATGACGGACAGCCAGCTACTAACGTACAAATACGCGTGTTGTACCCATCAATGCAGCTCGACCAAGTATCACAGACATACGGATCACCGAGACAACTATTTTGTATACTGATTTGTTTTAATGGGAGCGGAAATTTAATATTAGTAGTCTGGTACAATGGGGTGTAATGCAGAAAAATGCTGAACATGCCGTCATTAGAAATGTCGGCAGTATTATAATTGTTTACCGCCCAATTTGATATTCTAGTGGTATCCGGACTGCCAGTCTGCCTGACCAGCGGTATCATGGTACCGGCTGCATAAGGATTTGTATATGGCACTACCTGCAGAGACGCACCAGCCAAATCACCGGTCGATTCAATCATAAAATTCTGAAAACCGGTTACGTCAAAGCTGGTGGGATAAATCATGGCAAATCGGTTCTCTAAGAGGAATTGCCCAAAAATCGGATTATTGGCGGGGTCGCCATTTTCATCCCCGGTAGCTAACTTTAATGGAAGTTCACGACCATAAATATCTTTCGCATGAACCTGGAAATGAACCCAATAGCTTGTTGATTGGAACGGCAGACCAATCGTGTCACATGACGCTTTCCAATGATTGGTCTGGTAATTACTCCAACTTCCGCATAATACGTTTCCGATTGATGTATAATGCACCATATCAGAATTTAATTGGTACGCTTCAATATATACCTGTCCAATCAATTCTTGATCAACCCCCAGAATCCCGGCCTGGATCTCAGTCTGTCCGGAAATATTTTGACCTGAAACAGGATTCGGCATTACCACCTGACAGCCACCCAGACAGAGAAGCGGTGGCGTTTGCGCCTGGATAATCGAACTATATTTAAAAAACGAAAAAACCCCGGCTGCCATAATCAGGCCAAGGATTACATATGATATTTTTGGATGTATTTTGATATTCCCCCGCATCTGGCTGTATTGAATTTAGAATACAAACCGTTCTGTTTTTATCATACCAAAAAAACAGCAAAAAGTCAACATCGAAACTCCTCCCTATTTCAATACTATAAAAATCGCGCCAGTGGTGATCAATAAGGCTCCGATGCCAGTTTTCCAGGTCAGGTGTTCACCTAGAAATATCAAAGCCAAAATAAGGACGAAAACAACACTCAGCCTGTCCAATGCCGCAACGGCCGGCGCCGGCCCATTTTTTAATGCGAAAAAATAAAACAGCCAAGAAAGGGCTCCGGCAACACCAGCCAGAACGATGAATAACAATGCCCTGGGGTGGATGGTACTGAGCAATTTTGCTTTCCCGAAAACAAGCGATGTCATCACCAAAAAAACAGCCATGACAACTGACCGTACGGTAGTGGCGAGTGTCGTGTCCAGATTTGAGATGCCTACTTTACCAAAAATTGCTACCAGAGCGGCAAAGACTGCCGATAAAATTGCGAATAGAATCCAAATGCCCGGCATAGTGATAATAGTTATTGGGTAACAGTCGTTGTTGTCTTGACGACAAAGGTAACAATGGCCCAAGCGATCAAGATGACGACTAACCCAATGACAGCCGCAATGATGGTTTTTTTTGCAAATGCCACCCTGTCCTCATTTCCGCCGGCGGTGAGCGCTCCGACCACGCCCCAAATGATCATGATGACAGCGATCAAGCCCAAGAAACCTAACACCCACTGAATGATTGTTATCACAGTTGA
>JBAYGJ010000019.1:0-16804 GCA_041666685.1 Patescibacteria group bacterium
CGTCCAGTACGGCAAGACTACCAGCTACGGTGAAGGCGAACCGGGTACATCCGATTTGGTCAAGGAACATACCGTCTCGCTCACCAATTTAAGCCCCAACACAGAATACCACTATCGTTTGAAGTGGGTTGATGTGGACGGCAATGTCGGGTTATCTTCAGATTACACATTTACTACGCTCGGTGCTCCGTCAGCGCCGACTGGCGTGACGGCCACGCCCGCATCCGGCACCACGAACAGTTTCGCATTTTCCTGGACCAAGCCGGCTGACGAAGGAGTGGTCGTGGCTAGCTACAAGTATTCAGTCAATTCAACTCCGACTGCGGATAATACTACGACTACCACGTCGACTACAGTGGCGGCATATGCTGCAGCTACTCGTCAAGGGGCGAATACGTTTTATGTTGTGGCTGTCGATGACGGAGGTAACGTCAATTATAATAATTATGGTTCTGCTGATTTTACAGCCTATACGACTCCACCTAATCCGCCGCAGAATATCACACTGGTTGACTCGTCAGATCGGGATGCCAAACGATTCCTGCTGACATTGACATGGGATGCGCCGGCAGCAACAGCAGCGGGAGGCGCCAAAGCACAGGCTATCGATGACAGTACGATCTACTATACTATCTACCGGGCCATTGATGGCGTGACGTTCAGCGAAATTGCCACCATCACTTCCACCGGGTATCTCGATACCGGTTTGAACAGCGAGACCACGTATTACTACAAAGTGACTGCTCGGGACAAGGCACAGGCGACATCCGAGCCGACCAAAGTTGTCTCTGACAAACCAGAAGGCCGGTTTACTTCTCCGCCGGCCATCACGAAATCTCCGGTGGCGGTACCTGATTCATTCTCCGCGGTCGTCACGTGGAGCACTGAACGTATCGCGTCATCATTTGTTGATTTCGGTACGACAGCTACGGATTATTCCAAGGAGCAGGGAACTGCCGACCTTGTTATCGACCATTCGGTAAAGGTCACCGGTTTGAAAGCTGAAACGACGTATTACTTCCAGGTGAAGAGCATCGATGTCGACGAAAATGTGGCATATTCCACAGTAGCCTCATTTACGACGCTTGAGGCGCCGCGCGTGCTTGATTTAAAGATTGCCGATATCAGGCTCTATGACACGATTATCAGCTGGAAGACGAATAAGGAAACAACGGCATTGATCAGTTATGGCACTACGGCGAATTATGGGTTGACGTACTCTGATACGACCGGGTCTTATTCTCTCACCCATACCGTCAAGCTGGAGAATCTGAAAGACAGCACGTTGTATCATTTACGGATCGGTGGCGAGGATCGCAACGGCAACCCGATCACCTCCGATGATTATACGTTCTCCACGCAGACGTTCCCGAAGGTATCCGATATTTCGACGAAGAACAAGTCGCAAGGCCAGACTGAAGTATTCTGGAAGACGAACGTCCCGACCACGTCCTCAGTCGAGTATTATGGAGACAGTATCGCCCCCAAGACTCAGGGCAATACGGCCATGGTGACAGACCATTCGATTCTTCTGTATGGCTTGGAAGACGCTTCAATATATAAATTCAAAGCGCATGGTGCGGATTCATATGGATATGAGGCTGTATCCGCGGAGCAAGAATTTACCACACTCCAGGATACGACGCCGCCTGAAGTGTTCGGAGTCTCCTCGGAGTCAAATACTATCGGTTCGGGGGACGCGTCAAAGATTCAGATCGTTGTTTCATGGAAGACGAATGAGCCTACCACGTCACAGGTTGAATTCGGCGTCGGCATGTCCAGCACGGATTTCACCGATACGACGGAGGAGAACGCCGAATTGGTCATGGAGCACCTGACGGTCATTGCGGAATTGACGCCGGCCAAGACATACCATTTCCGCGTAGTTTCCCGTGACAAGGCGGGTAATGTGACGAAATCAAATTCCTATACTGTCCTGACTTCACGGAAGCGGGAATCTTTCCTCCAGCTGATCATTACGAATCTGGAAGAAACCTTCTCCTGGCTAGGGAACATCGGGAGCGCTTTTGGCAGTAGGTAGCGCTAATAATTAATAATTTACTCTTAATAATTGGGGTTTTTTGATGTTTTTTACTTTTTATTGTATTTTTGACTAATATTCATTTTTTTGCTATAGTAATACAAGAATTACTCTTTAATTCTTGCCAACAGGGGCAAGAAAAATAAAAATTGGTAAATTGAGTAGATATGGCGCAAGAAATGACCGCCGTGAAGGAAAAGACCATCGCCGAGTTAGCGGCAGAAAGTGCATCAGCAAGCCAGAACACCCAAAAGGCCGTCATCGAGGTCAATGATGTCAGCAAGTCTTTTGTCGTCGGTAAAAACGTCATCAGTGTATTGAAAAACATCAATTTAAAAATATATCCGGAAGAGTTTATTATCATCCTGGGCCCCTCCGGATCGGGGAAATCCACCCTGCTGAACATTCTGCTGGGGCTGGAAGCGCCAACGACCGGCCATGTAGTTTTGAACGGCACGGATATTACCTACATGAAAACGGACAAAATCGCCAAGATAAGGTATGGCGTGTATGGCATCATTTTCCAGCGCTCTGACTGGATCAGGTCGTTTAGTGTGCTCGATAACGTGACTCTGCCCCTGGCCTTAAATAACATAAAAAAGAAAATACGGCGGGAGCAGGCTTGGATGCGCTTAAAACAGGTGGGCATGGCCGATCATGGATTGTATTACCCGACAGAATTGTCCGGCGGCCAGCAGCAAAAGGTTTCATTGGCCCGGTCGCTGATCAATGATCCGCCCATTATTGTGGCAGACGAGCCGACCGGAAACCTGGACAGCGTTTCAGCTGAACGCGTTATGAATACGTTCAAGGACCTGAATGAAAAGGAGCATAAGACGGTCATGATGGTTACCCATAACATTGATTATGTCCGGTACGCATCACGAACTATATATGTGCGTGACGGCACTATTATCGAAGGCAGCGAACAATTCAAGAAATAAATAACCGTACATGCGTTTCTCATTTGTCGTCAATTTATCAACATCCAACCTCAGGCGCAGAAAATTGCGTAGTATCCTGACGATTGGCGGAGTATCCATCGGCATTGCTTTGGTGATTTTTTTAGTTTCACTCGGCTTTGGCCTGCAACAGCTCATTAAAAGCCAGGTCACCAATGCCGAGGCCTTGACGATATTGGATGTGTCCAAAGGTGAGTCGACCCTGCTGAAATTGAATCAGGACACTATCAATGAATTCCAGAATATTGACAGTGTAAAGAATGTCAGTCCGTCTTTGTCGTTGTCCGGCCAAGTAGCCCGGGCTGAGTCGGTCACTGACGTGGCCATTTATGGCATCGACCCAAAATTTTTATCAATGGAGGGGGTAAAAATAGCAACAGGGAAGGAATTCACCGGACAAGACGTGCCGGAAATACTTATTACCAGTACTGCCCTCAATCTAATCGGACTTGGCGACCCGAATCAGGCGGTCAACTCCCAGCTTACGTTAAAATTACTTGTGCCGATAAAATCAGCGGATGGAACCAGCCTTGATACAAAACCCGTGGAGGAGCAGGTGAGTGTCGTAGGCACTTTGAGTGATACGAGCGACCTGTCAATTGCATATTTACCGATCGGATATTTAGAAAAACTAGGCTTTACGCCGGATTACAATGCGGCAAAAGTGAAGGTAGACGACCAAACAGGAGCCAAGGACTATAACTTGGCCCGGGTCAAGGTGACTGATGAGTCAAAATTGCCCGAGGTGCGCAAACAAATTGAAGCGATGGGGTACCAGGTGGATTCGGTCGCTGATACTGTCGGCCAGATCGATAAAATATTTTTCATTTTTGAAATCGTCGTGGCCAGTTTCGGTGCCATCGCCATGTTTGTCGCGGCCATGGGCGCGCTTAACACGTTGACCGTTTCATTGCTCGAACGTACCAGGGAAATCGGCCTGATGCGGTCTCTGGGAGCAACATCCAAGGATATCTATTTCATGTTTTTGACCGAATCGATCGTCATCGGTATGCTGGGTGGTCTGGTCGGTATCGGCATTGGGCTGGGTGCCGGCCGTATAGTAAATTTTGCACTCAATTACCTGGCCAAACGCGCCGGCGGCGAACCGGTGGAAATTTTTTATTCGCCGATGATTTTCCTGGGGGCAGTACTGGGTCTCGTATTCATTATCAGTGTCGTAACCGGACTGTATCCTTCCCGCCGGGCCGCAAAAATCAACCCGCTTGATGCGCTCCGTTACGAGTAACTATTTGCAACCGTATGCCTGAAAAATTAGCAGGAATTTATGAGGAAAAAAAACGCCGTGTACTTGGTGAATTGTTGAAATCCGGTGAAATAAAAAACTCTTCCGCATGGCTGGCAATTCACTCGTCTTCCAAAGAGCATTTACTGACCTATGAAAGCAGGGGATTGGTCGTCGCGGTAAGTGGAAGCGGCTCGTTGCCTCCTGAACATCCTCAGTCGCATGAAGCGGCGATGCTGGCCTCGATGATCGTCAGCCAGGGCGGCGTCCTTTTGCATGGCGGCCGGTCGACGGGCATTATGCATGCCGTAGCCCAGGCGGTGCCGAAAAAATCGATCGGTATCGTATTCCCTGAATTGGAAAAGGAAATGGATCCCGAAGTCATCGCCGTAACAGTCAATGCCCCCCAGTCACGGGTTGAATTGCTGGCCACCTGCGCCCCGATCATGGTACTGTTCCGCGGCGGATTGGGCACATTGATGGTCCTGATGCGGGCTATCGTCCATTTGCGTAATCGTGCGTACCATCCCGAACAGTTCCCGCAGTTGGTTTTTGTTCATAATTACTGGATCGGCTTGCTGACTACTATGATGAATATGGGCAGTTTACCGAGAGAATTCTTGTCAGAATTGAAGTTTTTTGACCGGGCCGATCAGGTGATAAGTCAAATCCCAAAAATATAATTTAATAACAGATAATTTGAATAATATGAAAAAAAGTATAATCATCACTATCATCGCGGTCGTCATTGTTGTTGTCGGTGGCGGAATTTTCCTATTCTTGAAACTGGGCGATTCAATCAGCGTTAACCAGACGAACAATACCAACGTCGCGGTCGTAAACCAGGCAATCACAAATAATACGAATGAACCGACAAATCAAGCGGTAAACATCGTCAGCAATGTTGACACGACCGTAACTGGGACGGTTTTTGTCAAAGGGTATGGTACGCCGAGTGAGTCGTATGGCGTTTTGACGACTGAAAACAGCGAGGTCGGTCTGGGTAAATATGATTCAATGAAGGAGCAATTTAGGTCATATGTCGGCGATAAAGTAAGCGTGACATTCAGCAATATTTGCCGGAGTACCGGGTTGGATTGTTGCCTGACAGTTTTTTACTATTGTGGTACAGTAAAATCGTGGGAGCCATTGACGACTAACCAGTAAAAATACAAACGCATGGACACTAAAAAAATCCTTATTGCCGAGGATGAGGCGTCAATCCGTCAGGCAGTTTTAGACGCTTTTAAGGAAGTGCCAAATGTGTCAATTATTGTGGCCCAAAATGGCCAGCAAGCGCTGGATCTGGCCAAATCCGAACGGCCTGACCTGATTCTGCTGGATGTGATCATGCCAAAAATGCACGGAGTGGATATGCTGGAAAATCTCCAACTGGAACCATGGGGCAAGGCCATACCGGTAATCCTCTTGACGAACTACGCTGATGATCCGAAAGTAGTGCGGGCGGTCGCTGAAGGCCGCTGCGAGTTGATGAAAAAATTCGATGTACGGCTTCAGGATATCGTTGCAAAGGCGAAAGAAAAACTCAAACTGTAAACGCATGTCTGCCGATCAAACAGCACAACAAACCCAAGACGCATTGACAGGCCACAGGTTTATCAGTGAGGCGGCTCATAAGATCAAGGGACCATTGACGAGCATCCAATTGTACTCCGAATCATTATTAGACGGGAATGTTGGGGCCCTGACTTCGGAACAAGCGGAATACGTCAAGGAGATTAATGACGCGAGCCACAGGCTGGTAACCATGCTTAAAGATCTTGAATCCCAAGCACCAAAAAAATAATTAAAAGAAATTTTTTATATATGAAAGCCATTAAGACAGTACTACTCATCGAAGACGAAGAATCGCTCCGGCGCATTTTAAAAAATGAATTGGAACAGAACGGCATCGCTGTTTTAGAAGCAGAAAATGGCGAAATCGGTTTACCTATGGCTTTGGAAAACCATCCAGATCTGATTCTGCTGGACGTAATCATGCCCAAAATGCACGGCATGGCAGTATTGCAAAAATTGCAGACTGATGAATGGGGCAAAGCCGTCCCTGTCATCGTCCTGACAAATTTTGGCGAAGATCCGAGGGTAGTTGAGGCGGTTCGTGAAGGAAAATGCACCTTACTGAGCAAGTCAGATGTAAAACTAACTGAAATTGTCGAAGCGATCAGGCTGAGAATCGGGTAAGTAGCATACTTAGCGTAAAGTGGCCGTTTTTCGCAAAGGCGGTTGATTTTTTGTCGAAAATATGCTATGATAAACCATATAAAATCAAAATAATAATGTTACATGTGATATGAAACTACGCTTAGCTGATAGCGTGGATGTATCTGGGAAACGCGTAATTTTACGCGTGGCTCTTGATGTCCATTATCATGATGAAGATGGACGGTTGGCAATTGATGATGACGCCAGGATCAAGGCAATTATTCCCAGCATAAAAGACTTGCAGGCCAGGGGGGCGAAAGTCATCCTCATGTCATGGCTTCAGCGTCCTGGCGGAAAAGTAGTGCCAGAGATGAGTTTGGCGCCAGTCAGCAGCCGGCTCACGGAATTGCTCGGCCAGCCGGTGCATTTTTTTGAGGATTGTATCGGGGATGAAGTAGCGGCTTATATCGAGAAGGTCCCCCAAAAGTCCGTTATTCTGCTGGAAAATGTCCGTTTCCATACCGGTGAAGCCGGTGAGAGCGGCATGGATCTGGAATATGCGAAGGCATTAGCAAAAAACGGCGACATATTCATTAATGATGCTTTTGCGCAGATTCACCGTGACGTGGCGTCAATCACCGGCATCCCGCAGTTCCTGCCATCATATGCCGGTCCGCTATTAAACAAGGAGATACGGGCTCTCAGCCAGATTACCGATAATCCGCCCCGACCGCTTATTGCGATTATCGGGGGCGCAAAAATATCCACCAAATTAAATTTGATTACCAGTCTGATGAAGAAAGTTGATTATCTGCTGCTCGGCGGGGCTCTGGCCAATACGATACTGAAAGCACAGGGCGTCCAGGTAGGTAAATCCCTCATTGAGGAAAAAATGATGCAGGCAGCCCAATCGCTTTCCCTGACCGATACTCGTCTGAAAATTCCTGTTGATGTCGTGACTGCCAGTGAGATCAAGGAGTCAGTTCCGATCGAAAAAAAGGCAGTCGGGAGTGTCGCCGCCGATCAAATCATCCTGGACATCGGACCAGATACGGTGGAGCTGTATAAAATGATCATTAAGCAGGCCAAGACGCTCGTTTGGAATGGACCAATGGGGTATTTTGAAATTGAGCAGTTTGCTACCGGTACATACGATATTGCCAAAGCGATTGCAGGGCAGACGGATTTACAGAGCGTTGTCGGTGGCGGAGAGACCGTAGACGCAATCCACACGCTTGGCCTGGAAGATAAGTTTTCATTTGTCTCAACCGGAGGGGGGGCTATGCTGGAATTCCTCGAAAAAGGTACGTTGGCCGGACTTGAGCCGTTAATAGAGAAATAACACATGCCGCACATAATCACGTCAATCACTGCCAGGGAAATACTGGCGTCAGACGGCAGCCCGACTATCGAGTGCCAGGTGTGCCTGGAAAACGGAATTATGGGAATCGCTTCCGTGCCTTTTGGAGTATCGGCGGGAACCCATGAAGCCTGGCAGTTGGTGGACGGTGACAAGAAAAGATACGGCGGTAAGGGCATGCTCAAGGCCTGTGCGAACATCCATAAAATTATTGCGCCGAAACTGGTCGGTACCTCGATCAATCGTTTCCCTGGGCTTGACCAGGTACTTATAGATTTGGACGGGACGCCCAATAAAAAACGTTTGGGGGGTAATGCGATTTTGGCGGTTTCTCTGGCATTAGCCCGGGCTGCTGCAGAATCACAGAAGCTCCCGTTATATGCCTATATCCGGAAAGCGTACAATGTAACCCACAAGAAATGGATTCTGCCAAAACCGATGATGGTTGTCATTGAGGGCGGCAAACATGCTGATAATTCTACAGATATGCAGGAATACTTGTTATCAGTTAATGGCGCCTCAACGATTGCCGAAGCTGTTCGCTGGGGAGAACAAACATATCAGTCATTAAAACAAGTGCTCAAATCGCAGGGGTTGAATACCAATGTCGGAAATGAAGGGGCATTTGCCCCGGCAGGTCTACAGACAAATGAATCGCCGTTATCGCTACTGGTTGAGGCGATCAAGCAGGCTGGTTTCCGTCCGGGGAAAGACATCAGTATTTCACTGGATCCGGCCGCTTCTGAGTTGTATGACGCGAAGGACAGGAAATACATCCTGAAGAGAGAGGGGACGGGCTTGTCTGCAGTACAGATGGTTGGTTTGTATCAGGAATGGGTCAGGAAATATCCCATTATCAGTATTGAGGATGGCTTGGCTGAGGACGACTGGGATGGCTGGGTCCATTTGTATAAGACTATTGCGGACAGGGTACGTGTGATCGGAGATGACCTGACGGTCACAAACACCGAACGTGTAAAGATGGCCATCCAGAAAAAAGCCATTAATGCAGTACTAATAAAACTCAATCAGATCGGTACCCTTTCAGAAACGATCGCGACAATCAAGTTAGGGCAGAAACATGGGTTTTGGCAGGTTGTGTCCCATCGCGGCGGCGGAGAAACAAATGATTCGTTCCTGGTGGATGTGGCTGTGGCGGTGAATGCGGAGTATATCAAAGTCGGGCCGGCTCGCGGCGAACGTGTGGCAAAATACAACCGACTGATGGCTATTGAGAAAGAATTACTTACAACTCGTAATGTCTAAAGTCAAAAAAATTCAGCGCCCTCCTTTCGTATTGGTTGTATTGGATGGCTGGGGGATTTCCAAAATTCGTACCGGAAATGCTATTGCCCTGGCTAAAACACCGCATATGGATGCCATTCTCAGGCGCTACCCGCATTCGTTATTGGGGGCCTGTGGCCGTGATGCCGGACTGCCGCCGCATCAGGACGGAAATTCTGAGGCCGGCCATATGAATATCGGTGCCGGCCGGATCGTCGAACAGGATTCTGTCATTATTTCAAAAAGCATCAATGACGGCTCTTTTTTCAAGAACCCGGCTTTCATATCCGCTATCCAACATGTGCAGCGAAATAAATCAAAACTGCATATCATGGGTTTAATGACAGCCGAACAGTCAGCGCATGCTGACCCGGATCATCTATTGGCACTCATCACACTATTCAGGCTTAGGCATGTTTCCGAGGTGTATTTGCATCTTTTTACAGATGGGAGGGACTCCTATCAATTCCTGGCACCCGAGCTGTTATCAAAGGTGGAGAGGTCACTGCAAAATGGCGAGAAGATCGCCACAATTGCCGGTCGATTTTACGCCATGGACCGAATCCATGAATGGGACAGGACAAAAATGGTTTATGATGCCCTGACTATCGGTACGGGCCATGAGACGAAAAGCGCTCAAGAAGCCATCCTGCAGGCATATAACCGGCATGAGAATGACGAATACCTGCGTCCGACCGTTATTAACCCTCCTGGAAAAGAAGGACGGATCGGGGATAACGACGCCATAATTTTTTTCAATTTGCGTTCGGATCGGGTTCGCCAACTGACAAAGGCGTTTGTCCAGAAAGGTTTCGATGGTTTCAGGAGGGAAAAGGAGCTTAAGAATTTGTGCTTTGTAACTTTAACGGATTTTGGTCCGGATTTATCTCCAGTGCTGGCCGCGTATCCCTCCCGAATGGTGGTGGATACTCTCCCATTCGCTCTCAAGGGACTGCGCCAACTCTACGTGGCTGAAACAGAAAAGTATGCCCATGTCACTTATTTTTTCAATGGCGGTTATGACCAGCCTGTCGCCGGGGAAGATCGGGTAATCATAAAATCGCCTGAAGCATATACGTACCGGGACAAACCCGCCATGAGTGCCAATAAACTTACCAATGTCGTGCTGCAGGCCCTGGAAAAGAATAAGTATGACTTTATCGTCATGAATTACGCAAATGCAGACATGGTCGGACATACGGGTGACCTGGCGGCATGCATCAAAGCAGTGGAAGTGGTGGACAGTTGTCTGGGAAAATTGGTGAAAAAAGTGATCAAGAAAGAGGCGACAATGATCATTACCGCTGATCATGGTAATATTGAGGAGGTCAAGGATATCAAGTCTGGTCAGATCAATACGTCACACTCAGGGTATCCCGTACCGTTTATTCTTGTCAATAAAAACATCCCAAAGAATTTAAGGATGTCGAATGGCGTCCTGGCAGATATTGCGCCAACAATTTTAGATATTATGGACATGCCGAAGCCCCAAGTCATGGGAAACAAATTATTATGCAAATTCCACATAAACCAACAGTCCTGATAATTTTAGACGGTTGGGGCATCGCACCGCCCTCTCCGAGCAATCCAATTTCGATTGCCAAGACTCCGAATTTTGACTGGCTGATCAGTACGTTCCCGACTCTCAGCCTCCAGGCATCGGGTGAGGCGGTCGGCTTGCCATGGGGAGAGATGGGCAATTCTGAAGTCGGCCATTTGAATCTGGGAGCCGGCCGGATCGTGTACCAGGATTTGCCGCGTATATCACGGGCCATTACAGACAGTACTTTCTTTAAAAATGACGCCTTCCTGAAGGCAATTGACCATGCCAAGAAAAATAAGTCAGCGCTCCATCTGATGGGTCTGACCAGTTCTGGCGGGGTGCACAGTTCCATTGACCATCTGGAAGCACTGATCGAATTGGCCAAGCAGCAGGAAGTCAAAGAACTCTATGTGCACTTATTTTTAGACGGCCGGGACGCACCACGGGACAGCGGACTCGGGTTTGTCCAACGCATCCAGAAAAAGCTTGAGACGCTAAAGATAGGGAAAATTGCCACATTATCCGGACGCTTTTACGCCATGGACCGAGATAATCGCTGGGACCGTGAGGAAAAGGCATACAATGCCATTGCCCTCGGCGAAGCAGCTGAGTATGCTACGGATCCGCTGGCAGCCATAAAGCGTTCATACGCTAAAAGCGTGTATGATGAGGAGTTTATCCCGACGGTCATCGGCAAAGCCGGGAAGCCAACAGCTGTCGTCAAGGATGACGACTCAGTTATCTTTTTCAATTTCCGGCCGGACCGGGCGCGCCAGCTGACCAAAGTATTTATTCTGCCCGGCTTTGACAAGTTTCCCAGGCCGCATTACCTGAAACATCTGTTTTTTGTTTCCATGACAGAGTACGATAAGGATATTCCGGCTGTTGTCGCTTTCCCTCCTGAGCTGATAAATTTTCCAATGGGCCGGTTAGTGTCCGAACTCGGCTTGAAACAGCTG
Organism: Patescibacteria group bacterium; assembly: GCA_041666685.1. Classification (GTDB taxonomy): domain Bacteria; phylum Patescibacteriota; class Patescibacteriia; order UBA10025; family JAHIVO01; genus JBAYGJ01. The sequence continues at coordinate 11,556 of JBAYGJ010000019.1, forward strand.
CATATTGCAGAAACAGAAAAATATGCCCACGTATCTTATTTTTTCAACGGCGGCAATGAAGTGCCATACAAAGGCCAGGATAACGTGATCATCCCGTCACCGGGCGTATCGTCATATGACCAAAAGCCCGCCATGAGTGCCGATGAGCTGACGAGTCGGTTGCTGAAAGAAATGGCCAAAAAAAAATATGATTTTATCGTGGCAAATTATGCCAATGCTGATATGGTGGGGCATAGCGGGAATATCGAAGCGACCGTCCAGGGGGTAGAGACAGTCGATGATTGTCTAGGTAAAGTGGTGCGTAAAGTGCTTGAATACGACGGATTGGTTTTTATCACGGCAGACCATGGAAATGGAGAGGAGCTGACCAACCTGCAGACTGGCGCCTTGGACAAGGAGCATAGCGTAAATCCGGTGCCATTTATCGCGATAAGCAAGTCCTGGGAAGGGCAGGTACTGTACCGCGATCTGATCCAGCAGCACGACCTGTCCATGCTGCCTCCGTCCGGCATCCTGTCGGATGTCGCCGTGACTATTATTACCTATATGGGAATCGCCCCAGCCGAAGAGATGACTGGTCATAATTTATTATTATCCTGATTATGAAAAAGAAGTCTGTCCCGATCGAAATTTCAGCCCGGCACGTACACCTTTCTGCACCGGATCGCGATATCCTGTTTGGGAAGGATTATGAATTGAAAATTGCGAAGAAAATCTCCCAGCCAGGTCAGTACGCCGCTGAGGAAACAATCAGGATCGCCGGACCAAAAAAAACATTTGAACATGTGAGGATTATTGGCCCCGTCCGTCCGGCCACTCAGGTGGAGATTAGCGTTACAGACGGGTATTGGCTCGGTATTAAACCCCAGGTCGCACGCTCAGGCGTTATCGAGCAATCGGGGGGCGGGATAAGCCTGGTCGGCCCGGAAGGTGAAATTGAATTACAGTCAGGAGTCATTACTGCCCAACGACATTTGCACATCTCACCGATGCAGGCCCAGGCATGGGGGCTGAAGGATTTAGACGTCATTTCGATTTGTATCCCTGGTGTCCGGGGATTGGTTTTTCATAATGTCATCGTCCGTTCTCGTGCCGGAATAGATGAGTTATCTTTCATGCTTGATACCGATGAGGCTAATGCTGCCGGTGTCAGTCAGGGCGACGTAGCAGAAATTGTGGGGTAAAACATGCAATTTATAATTCCGCAATCACGTAACTTGAACTGGAAAATACTCATGAATCGGCTCGGATATCATGAGCATTACGATCAGCGCTCTCAGCAAACTAGTTATATTCGCCGACTCCGTTCACTGAATTATCCCAGGTACCATGTCTATCTTGAAATGAGAGGGGATGATATGCGAATAAATATACATTTGGACGAAAAACAAGTTTCGTATGAGGGTCAGGCACGTCATAGTGGCGATTATGGGAGTGAGTTGGTACAGCGGGAAGGAGAACGACTAAAAAGTTATATTGTACCGCATGGAGAATAAAAATATATTAGTCTGTAATGCGGGCTCAGCTACACTTAAATTTAAGCTGTATGAACGGGGACGGATGGGGCGGCCGCTGGTTACTGGGCAAGTGGAACGGATCGGCTTATCACGTTCATTCATAACCGTAAATGGAAAGGTGTTTTTACATACGATAATGAATCACCGTTCTGCCATCAGGCTTGCATTGTCAAAAATTGGCATGTACGGTCCGGGACTGGGCATTATCGGACACCGGGTTGTCCACGGTGGCCAATTATTCAGCAGTCCAATTATCATCACGAAAAAAAATTTGCGCCAGATTGAATCTTTCAGTCCACTGGCACCATTACATAACCCAAAAAACATCGAAGTCATAAAAGAATGCCGAAAACAATTCCCGAGAACAAAAAATGTCGCCGTATTTGATACGGGAATATTTTGTTCAATCCCAGAGGAGTATGCCAAGTATGCCCTGCCTTTGTCACTGAGCAACAAGCTGGGCATCAAGAAGTACGGGTTTCACGGGATATCACATGGGTATGCAGCCAAACAGGCTGGCATACAATTAAAAAAAACATTGCGTACATTAAATGTTTTAACTATTCATCTAGGAAATGGTTGTTCGTTGGCCGCCTTTAAAAAAGGCCACGCTATCGATAGTTCGCTGGGTTTTACGCCTACAGCCGGTCTGGTGATGGGTACCCGATCGGGTGATCTGGATCCGATTATTCCACTCTATATCCAAAAAAAAATGCATCTTTCACCTGTTCGAGTTGAACAGATCTTAAATAATGAGTCAGGTCTGCTCGGGTTGTCGGGTTTTTCTTCGGACATGCGGGAAATACTTAAAGCAGCTGGATATCCTGTCGTCAGATATGTCGGACGGCCATCATTCAGCAGCCAGCAGCGAAAAAATGCGAAATTGGCGCTGAAAGTGTTTATAGCCAGGTTACAGCTGTACATCTCCGCATACGCCGGGATAATTGGAAATGTCCACGCAGTTGTCTTTACTGGTTCAATGGGCGAGCGCAGCTCAATTATCCGTCGGTTAGCGCTAAAAAATTTATCAATTCTACGAAACGTGCCGGTATTAGTGGTAAAAACGGACGAAGAGCTGGCCATTGCCCAAGCATGCAAAAATATTGTATAATTTCACCATGACACAGAATAATTTCAACTGGAAAATCGGCGGTGAGGCAGGATACGGCATCATGTCTGCCGGGGCTATGTTTAGCCGGGCTATGCTGAGAGCCGGCCAATTTGTTTTTGATTATACGGAATATCCGTCACTTATCCGTGGCGGGCATAATACCTATGAGGTAAGTGTTTCGCCTGATCCTATTTTTGGTGTACGGCGTCCCATCCATATTCTCGTGGCTTTAAACCGTGCAACTATCGATTATCAGAAGATCGAATTATCCCCGAACGCCATCGTAATTTTTAATTCAGACAATACCAAGGCTGAAGCTTCTGAGTTCGCCAAGGAAGCCGTTGTGATCGGTATCCCTATGGAAAAGCTGTCGATAGATTCCGGTGCTGAACGAGTGGGCCGTAATACTGTTGCATTGGGAGCGAGTTTTGCTGCCTGCGGAGTACCGTTTGACCGATTGAAGGAAATTATTGAGCTGAATTTTTCCTTAAAGAAAAAAGATGGAAAAGTCGCTGAGGTAAATATCAAGGCCGCAAAAGCCGGGTATGAACATATCAGGCAAAAATTGCAAAATAATTCACCTTTTCAGCTTAAGATCCAGGACAATCCTGGCCGGCTTTTGATGTCAGGCAATGATGCCCTGTCCTGGGGCGCCATCAAAGCTGGGTGCAATTTTTATTCCGGATATCCGATGACACCTTCGACATCAATACTCCATGTGTTCGCCGCCCAGGCACCGAAATACTCCATGGTAGTTAAACATACGGAAGATGAAATTACCGCCATCTGTGCCGCAATTGGCGCTGGATATACTGGCGTCCGCTCCATGACTGCAACTTCAGGGGGTGGGTTTGCCCTGATGGTCGAGGCATTGGGCATGGCTGGCATGGTGGAGGTGCCGCTGGTCATCGTGGAAAGTATGCGTCCCGGGCCGTCCACCGGCATGCCGACATGGACCGGCCAGGAGGATTTAAAGTTTGTCCTATCCGCATCACAGGGTGAGTTCCCCCGTGTCGTTGTAGCGCCTGGAGATGTAGAGCAGAGCTACCAATATATCCAGCAGGCGTTTAATATTGCCGAAGAGTTCCAGACGCCAGTCGTCGTCATGATGGACAAATATCTCGGCTCAAGCCATAAGTGGGTGAATCCAAAGGAATTAAAAAATGAGCCCATCAAACGGGGAATGATCGTACATGAAAAGGATCTGAAGACCGATGAACCGTATTTACGTTATTTGGATACCGTGAATGGCGTCTCGCCCCGTACCCTTCCCGGGACAAAGGGTGGCATGCATATTGCCAATAGTGACGAGCATAACGAAAAAAGCTTTACTGAGGAAGACGCATCAGAACGTGCCCGGATGATGGACAAGCGGTTCAAAAAAGAAGCGGCTATTGCAAAAAATCTTCCCAACCCTGAGTTGGAAGGTGAAAAAAATGCAGATCTGACTTTGATCACCTGGGGATCAGCCAAAGGTCCAGTTCAGGAAGCGATTCATGTTCTGAAGCTCGAGGGTAAGAAGGTCAATATGCTTCAGATTGTATTTATATCTCCTTTCCCAACTGAGAAGGTGCAGGAGGTAATGAAAAAGGCTAAAAAAATTGCAATCGTAGAAAATAACAAGACTGGACAGCTGGCCGGCTGGCTGCGTGAACAGACGGGATTGGCCCCTGACTATAAAATTCTCAAATATGACGGCCGGCCTTTTTTTGCGCACGAGCTGGTGGAGACCATTAAGGAATTACTCTAAGTATGCTTACCCAAAAAGACTATACATCTCCCTATACCCCGACCTGGTGTCCGGGCTGCGGTAATTACAGCATTTATCCGGCTACCAAAATGGCGCTGGCGCAACTGGGCATTGAGCCACATCAGGTAGCCATGGCATTTGATATCGGATGCTCGTCCAATGGGGCGAATTATTGGCATTTGTATTCTTTCCACAGCATTCATGGACGGTCATTGCCAGTCGCAGTCGGGATAAAGCTGGCCAATCACGATTTGCATGTTATCGCTGATGCAGGTGACGGTGGAGCGTTCGGTGAGGGGATGAGCCATTTTGTGCATACCTGCCGTTCAAACATAAATATCACATATTTGGTGCATGATAATCATCTGTATAGTCTGACCCAGGGTCAAGCGTCTCCGACTAGCATGAAGGGCATGAAGACCAAATCGACACCATATGGCATTATTGACCAGTCGTTCAACCCTCTGGCTACAGCTATCATTAACGGCGCGACATTTGTCGCACAGGCATTTTCTGCCGACATCCCGGGAATGACCGAGATCATTAAACAAGCTATCCAACACCGTGGTTTTGCTTATGTAAATATTTTGCAGCTATGTCCGACATTCAATAAGGTAAACACGCTTGAATGGTACAAACAGAGGCTGTATAAACTCTCAGAAGTCGGTCATGATCCGAAAGACTATTCAAAGGCGGTTGGCGTAGCCACCCAGGCAAATGACAAACTGCCCCTGGGGATAATATACCAAGTCCAAAAACCGATTTATGAAGATGGTATCCCAACACTGGCCCAGATGCCGCTGGTTAAACGTCCAGTAACGTCTATTGACGTTTCAGAATCCCTGAAATCATATTCTTAGAGTTAGCGATC
>JBAYGJ010000020.1:0-16089 GCA_041666685.1 Patescibacteria group bacterium
ATCCTGAAAGAAATCGGCAAAGGCCGCCAGGCGTTTGTCGTCTGCCCCTTGATCGAAGAATCAGACAAACTGGGGGTCAAGGCGGCTACGGCAGAATACCAACAGCTGCAAAAAAACATATTTCCTCAGCTCCGCATCGGATTGCTGCACGGAAAAATGAAATCGGACGAAAAAGAGAGCGTCATGCAGGATTTCAAGTCCCATCACACCTCCATTCTCGTGGCCACGGCCGTGGTGGAAGTCGGCATCGACGTCCCGAATGCTTCTGTCATGATGATCGAGGGAGCCGAACGGTTCGGCCTATCCCAACTCCACCAATTCCGCGGCCGGGTCGGACGTGCGGAACACCAGTCGTATTGTTTCGTCTTTACAGACTCGGACAGCGAAAAAACCAAAAACCGCCTAGATGCGCTGGTCTCGGCAAAAAATGGATTCGAGCTGGCGGAGAAGGACTTGGAATTCCGCGGACCGGGCGAAATATACGGATTGCGCCAATCCGGATTTCCAGAGCTTCGGCTGGCAAAACTCACAGATCACGATATCATCTCGCAGACACGGACAGCAAGTCAGCATCTTTTCGGCCAAGATGGCCAGCTGGCTGCCTGGCCGCTGCTTCGCGAAAAACTTTCACGTTTTTCCCAAAATTTACATTTGGAATAAACTTTATGCTCACTTGAGCACCCTTCATTTAGTCGGGGTTGACTTTTCTATTAGAAAAATATAGAATAAATCATTCAGTTGAAAGGGGCGTGAACGCTGTAGAGATTTGGCGATCGCTCCAGTGCGTCCGCCCCCTTCACTGATAAAAATGAAATCAACTTATAGCCCTCCAGGCATTCAAATAGCAACTTACCAAAGACGATTCCAAGGAAGGAGGTTTTCTATCAATCTAATAGTAAACCGTTCATGTAATTCCATGAACATCAACCTCACAATTCAACCTACTCGAGGAGCGATCGCCAATGTCAGACAGAAAACGAGATCTCGTAAGAGAACTCAGACCGAGTGAAGAAAAATCACATTCAGGTTCATTTGCCGATATGACCATTGCCGGGGCAGATGTCGCAAAGACACAGCTTCGCGTGATGGCCGAGGGAGACAATCTGGAATGTAACCATGCCACACTCTTAGATGCCGGTTGGGATGGCGAGCGATGCATCGGTCCGATCAGCTGTACCGAGGCGATCACACGCCTCCAGAAGAAGCAGCCGCTGGCCTGCCGTAAAAAAATCCCAAAGCTTCGTCGGGATGCAATACCGAAGGCCTATCGCTGTGCTCAGTGCCAAACAACCAAAGAAGGGCATGGTAAACCTGTAACGAGACGCTGACATTTCGTTTTTTCTACGTACACCATGGCGGTCCACATCTGCGGACCGCCTATTTTTTTACCTTCAGGAATAGAGGCAGATAGCTACACTATATCCTTGATAGCGTCGTTGATCGTCACGGTGGTAATCAGCTTGAGCCCATGTGGAGTCGTCTGGACTTTTGTTTCCGGCAATACACAATATTTGAAACCCATTTTTTTTATCTCCTCCAGGCGTTTTTCCGTTTGGCTGACTGCCCGCATTTCCCCGCCCAGCCCGACCTCGCCGAATACGGCCGTATCAGCCGGCACCGGCCTGCCACGGGTAGCAGATGCAATGGCCAAACAGACAGCCGCATCCACGGCCGGCTCATTTACGCGCCAACCCCCGGCCACATTGAGATGGATATCCTGGTTTGAAAGATACAGGCCGGCTTTCTTCATCAATACTGCGATCAGAAGCTGCAGACGGTTCAGATCAAACCCAGACGCCCGGCGCTGAGGATACCCAAAATTCGAACGTGACACCAGCGCTTGCACCTCGACTAAAAACGAACGGCTCCCCTCGACGATTGCCGTGACGACCGAGCCGGGATTTGTATGCTGGCGTTCCGAAAGGAAAATTGCCGATGGATTTGGAACCTCTTTTAGTCCGGCGCGCTCCATGTCGAAAACCCCGACTTCGCTGGTCGCGCCGAATCTGTTTTTGACCCCACGCAGTACTCGGAAAAGATGGCGATCATCACCCTCAAGGTACAGGACGACATCCACCAAATGTTCAAGGGTACGTGGGCCGGCTACATTGCCCTGCTTGGTGACATGCCCGACAATAATCACCGGCGTCTGGCTGTCTTTTGCCGCTTCTACTAATTTTCCGGTGACTGCCCGTACCTGTGCGACGCTCCCCGGCTCGCTGTCAACATCCGCACAACGCATCGTCTGGATGGAATCCAGCAAAACAAGCGCCGGCTGATGCTGTTCGACCGTGGCGATAATGGTATCGACATCCGTTTCCCCCAAAAATTTCAGGTTATGTGATTTCAGGCCTAGCCGTTCAAAACGAATCTTTACCTGAGCGGTCGATTCCTCGCCGGATACATACAGTACCGGGCGACCAGCCGCAGCCAAAAGGCCGCCGACCTGCAACACAAGCGTTGACTTGCCGATGCCCGGATCGCCACCGAGGAGCGTCACGCTGCCCGGCACCAATCCGCCGCCCAATACCCGGTCAAACTCATTCATTCCGCTTTTCAGGCGGAGCTGTGATTCTGTTTGGAATGTCGCTAGTATTTCAACAGCGCCGACCATGCCCGGGCTTGATTTCTTGCTTTTTTGCCTCGTCTGCTCGACCAGTGTCGACCAATTTCCGCACTCGGTACAGCGCCCCATCCATTTGGGGTATTGCGCGTCGCACTTACTGCAGACAAAAATTGTCGATGGGTGTTTAGGCATAAATTCATCTTTATACTAGCAAAAAAACGCTCAGGAAAGCAGCGGTATTCCAGCCTACAGCCGCCCTACAGACTCCAGGCAAAAGCGGGATCATTCTGAATTTTATTAAACGTATCTTCAACTTTAGCCACGTAATTTCTGGTCTCCTGATATCCTGGATTTGCTTCACACTCCCACCAGGTAGAACCCGGACAATCAACGCTGCCGCAATTCGCTCCCAAGCCGCCGTTGTACGCGGCAATAGCGTAATGGATCTTGCCGTTTTCGCACTGGGTTTTTTTGGGCAGGCAGGTTGGACAGGTCGGGATGCATTGCGCGGTTTTGCCGCTTTTGTACCTGGCTGTCTGGGGGCATGTTTTGTTAATCAAACTCTGGAAATACTCAGTCCCTTTTTGGATATTCAACCTTGGATTGTTTTTTAGCTCCGTACAGTTCACCCCTGCCGTTGATGGCAATAATTGCATCAGGCCGCACGCCAGAGTATCACCGTTCTTATCCTTGGACTCCGCCTGAGGATTGCCGCTGGACTCGACCAGCATGATCGCCTTGAGCCAGCTGGCGAAATATTTGTCATTTCCGGCAGCCTCCAAAAGCATAGCGTCATACGTAGAGACGTTTCCGGAAACTGACTTATACGAAACTCCGTATTTCGGACTTGACTCCAGGGATTCCTCCCACTCCGAGGGCGGACCGACACCGGTACCCAGCTCCTGGAGCCCCTGGAACGTCACTAGACGGGGACTGACAGTCAATAAGATGACATAGGACCCGAGTGCGATCGCCAAACCGATCATAGCCGAGGTGATGGTATCTCGGGCATCCTGCAGTTTCGAGGGATTGCCGAATGATACGGTATATTTGATACCTCCATAAATCATCATAGTCACCGCCAAAATGCCGGCCGCACTCACAAAAAAAACGTACAACGCAGAAATGTAATCCCCTAAGGTGCTCCCGTCTACAAGGACTTTCTCTCCGGCAACAAATTCTGATAAAGGTAGTGTAAAATTTGGGGTAAAAAACACGGGACTTGATTTTTTTTCCGTAGAGAGTGCCCCGCTCAAATTGGGAGTGACATAGGTCGCATCAGGGGCTGCCTGGCTGTCTGGGTCCGTCAAGAGTGACCACGTATTTGTCGATGAATTTTTTATGAAGCAATTGTCCACGCTTGTTGCGGAGTCCTTGCAACACAACGTTTCGATCGGTCCGCCAGTCGTATTGCACATGCAAAAAGTGGTCGAACCACACCGGCCCGAGGAGGAACAGCTGCCGGCAGAATAATTGCCGCCCACCTCACTGCATTCGGCGGCCAGCGACTGACCCGGCAAAAAAAGCGTGCTGGCAAAAATACCAATGCAAAACAGGATCCACACATGACGAACGGAACCCGTTCCTGATCTACTATGATGCCTCGTCGTCGTCATAAGCGCGTGAACATAACCCTACTTCAATTTAATCGAGAATACCTTGCCGGTGAGGTTTTCAGTAAAATACAGGATAGAATCGTTCTGTCCGACAAACAACTCATTGATGACATAGTTTTTCTGGCTGTTGAGGTACGAAGGCAAGGCAATGACGCTAGCAATCCCGGTATTAACGTCAATTTTATACACGCTATCATTCGTATAACCAGCCAGTGCCGGTTCCAATGCGCTCCCTGTAGGCAGGTACTGCGGCACGGCACAATATGCAAAACTTCCGGAATCATATGTGCACTTGCTGGCCCAGGTCTGCAGCTGCAGATTCAGGTCATTGTTCCCGGTCGTATCGCCTGAAGCGTCAACCACATGGATGACAGGATTGTACCGTGAATCATCAGAATACACTGAATACAGTATTTGATCGCCTTTGGGCGACCAGATGCCCTGGAACCCGCGGCCCAGCACGTCAAACGACTTGAAATTTTCCTGGTTCAATCCGATCGGCAGGATAGTCAGTCCCGATGCATTTGCTGAATCCCGGAACAATGCCACCACCTGGCTGTTAGGCGACCAATTCACGTCCACTTTGCTGGCATTGTCGCCAAGCGGCTCAATCAGTTTGACTTCTGATGCGTCGGCATTTGAAACAGCCAGCCAACGGGCGCTCTCCTGGTCGCTGATATTCAGGAAACCGAGCTGGTCTCCCGCAGGTGAAAACTGGACGCTATCCCATTCCTTCGGCAGCGTCACCTGCTGTTTTGAGTCGAAGTCATAGACAATTTTACTCTGATCAGGGAATGATACGACTGCCTTGTTGCCCTTTGGCGACCAGGTAATCTTTTTTGCCTCAGGAAATATCTTATCAGACAATTCCTGGGGCTTGCCTAGTGAATCTAATTTGTAGAACTTGCCCTGTGCCGGGTCATAGTACCGCAATGTCGCGCCGTCAGAAGTCAGGCTGACCGCTTCGGCTTTCTGGTCGACTTCCGCCTTAGCGTACGTCTGGCCTCCTCGGGCGACGTCATCCACCTTCACGCCGTTGATGTTCACCTGCTGACGGTTGATATTGACCCCCTGATTCACATTCGTCACTACCCGGTTCACATTTACCGTACCGTTGGTAATCGGCAAGCCGCCGTTGATATTTTGGTTTGTCACTCCGTTGATGTTTTCATTGGTATTTCCCGGACTGACCAGGTCTCTGATAAACACAAAATAGATCAGGACGCCAAGTACGATAACCAGCAGGACAAAACCGATGATGAGCAGGATGCGTTTATTTTGCATAGATAATTATGTTAGATGCTACCACTCTTCCTTTGTATTTTTGCAGAAGAAATTTTCAGCGTCATCATGCGCGAATGCCAGTGGACCCGGATCGACAATAATTACGGGATTGATATTAATACCGACGCAGGTTTCGTCGTCATCACAGTTGGTCCCCAAATAATAATCCAAACCAGTATCATGCAAAAGGTCTATGGCTTTTGTCAGCGTGCCGCACGAGGCAATATTAACCATAACCAAATCCCCATCCCCACTCGTGGATATCACCTCTTTTTTTGCATCAGGATTGTTTTGCTCTTCCTCATGGACACCCTGAAGTTTTTCATCAGTCATGCATTTCCCATCAGTAGAAACCAAGGCTGATTCCTCTGTCTCCCCCCACAGACTGCAGTAGGTAAATTCACCGAGCAGTTCGCGGTTGCAATAAAACCCCAGACAGACTTGATTACTCTTGGCCTCATCCGGGTCGTCCGGATACATCGGCTTCTTTTTGCCGCATTCGATCGGCGTGCCGTCTGCATTTCGTTCGTTTACCCTCGACGCGTCGCACATCTTTGTCACCTTATATCCGCTGTAATCCTTGCCAATAATTGGGTCCAGGCCCGTGACTTTCAGTGAAGTCAGGCCGGGGTTAATGAAATTCAAAATCACGTAGGTACCCAACACCAGTGCCAGCCCGATCATGGCCGAGGTGATAGTGTCCCGTGCATCCTGCAGTTTCGAGGGGTTGCCGAATGAAACGGTATATTTGATCCCGCCATAAATCATCATAGTCACGGCCAAGATGCCGGCGACTCCGGAAAGGTACCGATAGATATCAGCGATAAAGCAGGCCATGCTCTGTACATATGGATGTTTAACTCCAGACGCATCTGAAATTAGCTCTGTCACACCGGGAATATGGTAGTTCATCCGGACAGCGGTAAATGCGCACTTGTCTCCGCTGGTTTTGCAATCCGTATCGGCTGTACATGTGACGCCCGTGATTTTACAGCGGCTGGTGACATGGCATTGGTCGCTGACCTGGGCCGATCCTCCGGTAGATTGGGCCATGGCCGGCCGTACCAGGCTGATAGCAAAAAAACCGACTGCCATTGCCAGACAGGCGCCGATTCCAAATAGAAATGTAAAATTCTTTTGCCTCGCCATCAATATATATTATAGACTGCCTTTTGCCTGCCAGGTGGCGTTGTCAATCAGCCACGCGCCTCCTTCTTTGGCAAAATCCAAAATTAACACCTGGTAATAGGTATTGGTACCGTTGATATTCGTACCGGTTTCACGGCGCTGAGTGCTTACTGAGATCGTTGCTTTTGCCGCAGTCAAAGCGTCGACTCTGGTCGATAACGCGCTGGTCGTGGTGGCTAAAAACGATCCGGTCGATGACTGGGATTTTTGCGCCGTTACAAAACTGTCCGAAACTACCTGCATTTTTTTGGTCATGTATACTTTGAGGTCCGTAATGTTCTTGAAACTGGCTTCGGTGGAATAGCTGCCATACCTTTCCGTAAAAAGATTCGCCAGCCTGACCAGGGCCACCTCATCGGTCACGGCGGCATTGGTAACGGCCGCCTGGTTTGTGACGGTATTGATGATGACGACGTCAGCGTTCTGCGTAACTGTGTTGGTATTGGCCTGATTGATGACCGGGGCATTTTGTCGGGTGACGAGCCACCAGACCACCGCGCCGATAAACAGGACGACCAAAACAGCCGCGCCGATCATAATATTTCTTCTTGTTTGTGGGTTCATGTCCATAGTGGTATGGGTAATTAGTATCTTACGCGTTAGGCCGGAGTACCCGCTTCGTCCTGGGCATCCTCAAACTCTTTCTTGGCCGCTTCAATCTCCAGCAGCTGCCGCGGATCCGACGTAATGATATGATCCTCAGTATATGATGCTACGACTTTGATGGCGGCGTGCTTGGCACCGGCGAAAAAGATGCCTTCACCGACTCCGCATTCCAATAATAAGTATTTTTCCCCGTCGGTCAGCAAAAAGGTCCGGGCGATCAGGTCGATGGCGGCCGGCGACTGCTTCATCAGGAGCTGGAGCGAAGAGTTCGTGACGATCGCCTGGCCGTAGGGAGACCGCAGGAAATCATTCACATCCTGGGTGATGGTCGTCACGCCGAGATAATATTTCCGGCAACGCTTGACCAATGCATAGATAAACTTTGCGGAGTCTTCCTGCTGCATCAGCCACCAGCCTTCGTCAATGACCAGGATGCGTTTTTTCATCTGCGAACGGACAGTATTCCATACATAGGAAACAATCAGGGAAATGCCGATCGGCTTCAATTCATCCTCCAGGTCCCGGACCGAGAAGACAACCAACTGGTTGTTCATCTGGATATTGGTCGGGTTGTTCAGCAATCCTGAGAATGTCCCTTCCGTATATTTCTTCATGCGGACCACCAGGTCCTCTGCACCGACCATGCCCTCCAAGACCTCCTCAAAATCCTTGAACAGCGGCGACTCCACGTGCGCCAGATCCGCATCGGCGGTAATATCCTTCTTGGCATAGGTCTCAATCAAAGCGCGATCGATCAGGGAGTCTTCCGCATGTGTAAACTGACCAAGCATCAATCGCAGCAACCCTTTCAACGTAATAATGGCCGAGCGGATGATATCAGAAGTTTTCTCGTCCTTACGGGTCGGGCGCGGCAAATCAAAAGGATTCAACTTGCTGTCGGATGACAGGGAAATGTTGATATACGTTCCGCCGACCGCGTCGGAAAGAAATTTATATTCCATTTCCGGGTCGATGACGATCACGTCAGTGCCCAGCATCATGCTCCGCAATATTTCCAATTTTACCGCATAGCTTTTCCCGGCACCCGAAGTGGCAAACACAACCGAGTTGGCGTTCTGCAGGCTGAACCGGTCGAACAAGATCAGGCTATTATTGTGCCGGTTGATGCCGTACAGGATGCCGTTATCACTGGTCAGTTCCGAGGAAATGAACGGAAATGAAGAAGCACATGGCGACGAACTCATATTGAATGAAATAGCCAGCTCATCATCCCCGAGCGGCAAAGTTGAATTGAAGCCCTGTTCTGCCTGGTAAAAAACTCGCTTGGTATACACTAGCCGCGAACCGAACATGGACTCAACTTTTTCGGTAATTTTATCAAGCTCATCCTGGCTTTTCGCGTACACGGTGATGTACAGCGCAAACTGGAAAAATTTTTCGACTCCCTGTGTCAGATCGTCGCGGAGCTTTTCGATGTCACGCAGGGCCGTTTCACGGATCGGGTCGCGTGGGGCGCCCTTTTCCGCATCGCCCAAAATCTGCGCTTCGAGCGTACCGACCTTGTTCCGCAACTGCTTCAGAATGACCTCGGAACCGATGGGGTAGAAAAACATGGAAATGTCCAACGGCACGTTCAGGTTGATGACCGGCGCGAACCAGCCCACCCGGATATACCGCGGATAGGTCACGACAAAAAGTGTCCGTAAATACTGGGCGCCCAACTCCAGATACCGTGACTCAGTTTTCATGGAAGCCGGCGCAATCAGGTCCCGGACCGTCACAACCCCCCGTCGGTATACTTTTTCGGATTCGAGCAGCTCCTTCTTTTCCTCGACTTGTTCAGAAACAAGACGCTGCTGCTCCTCCGGTGTCAGTTGGGGCGGCGCCTCGGTCGGGACAGTTTGGGTTTTTCGGTACAGCTCTACCATGGCTTATTCGATATTAAGCTTAGAGATATCGACCAGTTTCTGCTGGTCATACGTATCAGGATTGTAAGTATTGTAGAATAGTTCGATCAGACTTTGGGTGTCGAGTGGAGTGGCCTTCAGCCCGATCGAGCTCAACCCGTCAATAATGTATTCGACCCGCTTGGACAATTCGATACGGTTCTTCTCAAATTTCTTTTGCTTGATACTGATTACCGTGGTCGGCGACACCGCTTCTTTGAGCCGCGAGATGAACCCTTTTGACTTGATTGAGCCGGTAGAATAAGGGACGACGATATAAAAACGTTTGCTCATGATGTCTGCCAACGAAACCAGCTCGGCGATGTACTGACGGTATTCCCGTGTCTGCATCTTTAAAAGTTCATTTGTCTGTTCTTTCTCGATTTTTTTCAGGCGCTCCAGATATTCGTCAATATTCAGCTTTCTGGATTGGATAACAATCTGCAGAGGAAAATCCAAAGAATTTAAAAATTGCACATACCCCATGATCACGGCGTTCTGCTCATCTTCGGATTTGAGGGAAAAATTCACTGAGGATACCAAGATGACCGCACGCAATGTCCCGTCCTTCAGGATGACGGCGTCATCCTTGATCTCCAGGATATTCAGGAACATCTGCGTCGATGGCATGGTTACTTTTCTGGTAGCTTGCTTGTCCTTCTTTTGTGGCATATGAGGTTAGTACTACAACTGCTCATCTCCTTCGCGGAATGACCCGCCGGTATCGACTACCAACGAAAGCTCCGAAAGACGCGACGCAGTGACTCGTTGCTTGGTCGGCCGGACGGGCGGAGGCGCAGCCTCTTTTTCCTTCTTGATCTTGACCGGACCGCTTTCCTTGTTCCAGACTTTCAGGGTGGGACGACGCAGTGTCTGCACCATGTTCAATAAGAAAAAATGAAATGGGCGTCCATTGATTTTCAAGAAAGCAAACATGCCAGTCAGGGCGAAAATCAGGATACCCTCGATAGCTGCCGCCCAAAAATTCGCCAGCTTGAAAACAATAAATATCAGGCCGGAACCTACCAGGAAAGTCAAAAACTGCCGAACCGTCAATGGGCCAATGATTTTGGCTTCGACATCAAGAAATTGTGGAACGACAAATTGCTGCATGGTTATATGGCCAGACGGCTATTAAGGCTATTGATAGCTAAAAATTCGTCCAACAAGAGGTAGGACTGGTTATTCTGCATGCGCTTTCGTATGACTTCGGCGACACTCTGGTTCGTGTCCATGCTTTCTCGGCCGATCTGAATATAGAGCTGATTTGCTGACGACCGTCTCCAGGCTTTAATGGCTTCAATCTTCATGGTCCACGAATCATGCTCAAGCAGGTCGATTTTTTCCAAAATCCGGTCAGCCGCTTCAGTTGGGTTTGTTCCCTGGCGCCTGAATTCATCCAGGTCGATGTCAGCTAATTCTTCGACTGGACCCATCACCTTGGCTGGCTGCCTGATATCATTCACCTGGGGCCTTTCCTGTTCCGGCATACGGACCTGGACAATACGCGGCATTTCATCTGCTGGCCGGGTGTACATTTCCGGAGTTGAGACCGGCGCCGGCGCTGATGGCATGACCGGCCGGGGTTTTTGCTCTACTGCCGAAGCAACTGGATTCGAGGGAATAATTTTTGGCGAGGGCACGGGTACCTGCATTTCTTTTTTTATTTCCTCGGCCAGCTGACCCATATCTTCGTCTGCCGTTATGGGTTTGGGCGGAATTTCTGTCAGTGGTGGTTTTTTTGGCTGGGGGCGCGGGATAAAAGCCGGAGGAATATCACGATTTGGCTTACTGGCCGCTACCGGCTCGATGGGTTTGATATTCGGCTTTTCACTGATGTGTTTATCGACAAAGCTGAGTATGCGCTCGGCCTGGTCCGGCAGGATCTCCAAACCGCCGATTTTTTTTGACCGGGTGAGCACTTCTTTCGTTTCCACTGAATCGCGCAAATCACGCAACCGGGATTCGATCACCTTGGAAAAACGTTTTTGCATGACATCATCGCTGAAACTCAGGCGGAAATCGCCGATCACTTTATTCACGATTTCTTCCACAGATAAAACCGAATGGCCGGCCGGCGAAGCCATTATGGTTTCAAGTTTTTTCTGTTCAGCCCGTATTTCCAGCTCATCATCCGGAGCCATGAACGTGCTGGCTGTCGGAGATGAGGAAATGGGCGGTGGCGGCTTGACTGGCAACGCCTGTCTGACCGGTACTGCTAGTGACGGAGGCGCGATAGGTGAACGGGCGGGTTGGATCGACTCAGGTACCGGCTGTTTTTTTACTGCAAAATCAGTAATTTCGTCATCCTCAATTTTTTTAAACCGGCCATTCTTGTCCTTAATTA
Source organism: Patescibacteria group bacterium (assembly GCA_041666685.1). Taxonomy (GTDB): domain Bacteria; phylum Patescibacteriota; class Patescibacteriia; order UBA10025; family JAHIVO01; genus JBAYGJ01. The sequence continues at coordinate 11,515 of JBAYGJ010000020.1, forward strand.
AAAAACCAGCGGGCAAGTCGGAATCCTGGTCTGAGCTATTCATGTTCAAATTATCCATAAATTAGCCAAACTAATGCTTTTCGCTGGTTAATGAAATTAACTGTTTGAGTGGCTTTATTATATCACAATTTTAACATAATTTCAATCCCTTGCACATTGAGCAGGAATTTCTACATGTTATATGCCAAACAGAACCTATAATGTAGTGATTGGCCTGGATTGCACTATATAAAACTTGCCCTTTTCCAGCGCCCACTCGATATCCTGGGGATATTTGTAGTGCTTTTCGATGCGTTCGCATATATTCGCAATCTCCACTATCTGCCTGCCAGTTAACTTTTGTTTATCTTGGTTGGCCGGCGGTATGGTCACAGTTTTTGAACCGCCACCTGTTTTCTGAATAATCATGTCACGTTGGCTGCCGACATTCACCTCAACAATACCACTTGTTTTCTTGTCATAGACGTAGGTATCCGGTGTCACGCGTCCAGAAACGACTGACTCACCCTGGCCCCAGCCTGCCTCAATGACGATATGATTCCTATTTTTTGTGACCGGATGGGCGGTAAAAGCGATGCCGGCGATTTCAGAATTGACCATTTTCTGGATGACGACCGCGACAGATACTCTTTGTTTATGCAATTTTTTTTCAATCCGATAAAAAATCGCCCGAGGAGTAAAAAGTGACGACCAACAGGTTTTGACATTCTCTAATAATTTTTGCCGGGTGACAAACAAATAACTTTCTAATTCACCAGCCCATGAGGCAGCCGAAGAGTCTTCTGCCGTGGCAGAAGAACGGACTGCAACGAATGGTGATTTCAATTTCAAAAACTCCTTCATAACCTCATCTCCAATGTCTTTAGGGAACTTTGCACCTTTAATCAGCTTACGCAGATTGGCTGATGCTGTGTCGACTGACTTGATATTTTTCGGATTGACCTTCTTCAGTTCGGCCTCAATTTTCTTATCAATGCCAGTCTCCTTGATGAATTGGTCAAATGAACTGGCCAGCACGACGCAGCCGGGCGGGACTGGAATACCGGCTTGTGTCATTTCGCCCAAACTGGCGCCTTTACCGCCGGCAATGTCGACATTTTTCTTGCCGAGCCTGGAAAAGGGGAGCGCAAATGGTTGGGTCATAACAATTATTTAAGTTTTTTTATAACGCCTCGTGTGGCATCCACCTCAACCCTATCTCCGTCTTTCAACACATGTGTCACGCCTGCCACTCCGACTATGCACGGAGTTTGCAGCTCACGGGCCACAATTGCTGTATGACAGGTCAGTCCACCGGCTTCGCTTACGAGCGCTCCGGCTTTCTTCATGGCCGGGACTAAATTTGGATTTGTATTATGCGCCACCATCACGTCTCCCGCCTTCATTTTGGACATTTCCTCAGGAAGATTGATAATCTTTACCGTTCCGACTACCTTGCCTGTACAAGCGGGCGTGCCGGACAGCTCTTTCTTTGCACTATAATTCGTCTTCTCATGGCGTATATTTTTTAAAAAGTTCTTTGCCTTCTCGCCGGAATACACAATATACCGTTTGCGGTCGGCATAGGCAACCGCCTCTTTTTGTCGGGCATTCAGTTCATCAATGTCAAACTTGTTATGCAATAGGGCCGGGGCGAGCTCCCAAGTGTTCATGGCCCAAATTTGATGTATGGTCAGCCCCACACGTTTTCCGATTTCCCGGAGCAATGGGTCATAGCTGTGCATGCCGTAGAACAGTGCATCCTTACGGAAATCTTTTATAAATACCATGCGCTGGGCCAGCATGATGAGATTTTTAACATACGGCGTCAGGCGCAATTGCCGGACGATGGTTCGCTGGCGTTTCATCACAGCGCGCCTTGTCTGCAAATTATTTTCCAGCATCAGGACTGGGGATGATTTGCTTTTCAGCAGTTCCTGCCATCTGCCTAGATATTCCGAAAGTGCCGTGGCCGGCCCTTTGTATTGATAATTCAGCCAGCGGAATGATCGGTAATGCCGCAACACGCGGCTGTACGCGACGCGGTCAGCGACCCGCAATTTTTCCGGGATCCTATCTATGGAATGTTTCAAAAAAACGCTTCGGGCCTGCTTTCGTCCGGCAATAAATGCCGCTGTTCGTAAAAAACTCACCTCTTCTTTTGAAACATAACTAGTCTGTGGTGGGGTGGTCAGCGTTCCGAAAATCTCCACGACGTCATATTGGCTGCCGATCTTCTGCAAATGATTCTCAAGAGCCCGCCAAATCCCCTTGGTCACCCGCTCCTTCTCCGCATCAGCATGCCAGCTGACAGACGCGCCGACGCCGTGCGAACGCACCTGGAATTTCAAACTTGAATGGAAGAGGGTGATGAGTCGGCGATTACTCAGCTTATTCAGATCACTCCGTACTATGCGTTTGGAGTGATGCATAAAAATAGCAGACCAACGCTCTACCCTGGCTATCCATTGGATTGCCCAACGTGGTTGTCGCAACATCTTGCGAGACAAATAATCGGCTTGCGCATCAAACTCTCGCCGAATATATTTCATCTGGCAGAAATCCCCGTCAAAATATGAATAATACCGGCTGACCTTACCGCCTAACCCCAGCTTGGGCCATGTCTGGACAAAAAACTTTATCGGCTCGCTCATCATAAAAAGCGTATTCCGGGGGATCTCCGCAGCGGTCATCCAGACGTCTTGTGATGTTTTTTCCTTTGCCATACTATAACTTTCTCACAATACCTTTAATGGCGTCAACTTCAACCCTATCCCCATCTTTAAAGACTTTTGTAGCGATTTTTGTACCGATGACACAGGGGATCCGTAATTCTCTTGAAACAATAGCCGCATGGCACAAAAGGCCTCCCTCATCAGTGACGATGGCAGCTGCTTTTTCCATGGCCGGGACATGAGCTGGAGTGGTACTGGCCGCCACCAGAACATCACCTCGTTTAACCTTATGCAGTTCGGCAATGCTCATGACAACTTTTACGGTACCGCGAACATGCCCGGGACTCGCTGATTGTCCGATCAGCGACTTTTGACGTTGGTTTATCCGCTCATGAGGCTGGCGACGATGGTAATACTCCGCCTGCCGGCCGATAAGCAACGACAACCTCCCTTGTTCCCATAGCAAAACGTGATTATTCTGCCGCATATGGATAGAATGCAACATCGATGGGCCCGCTTTTGAACCTCTCCGCAACAGCCCGACAATTTCACTCACCAGCAGCCAGTTCATCTGATCATAGGTAACGCCGATGCGGCGGCTCACTTCTTGCCAAAAATCATGCATCCGCCACGCGGCGTAGTGGCAAGTTTCGTCAAAAGTGTTTGTGCAATACGTGATCTGCCGCAACGTTTTCACCAATGCCTTTTCAGATGCAGTAAAATGCAATTGGTTCATCAGTTTTTCCGCATAGGCGGTGAATTGTTGCTGTTTTCTGATCACTGCCAATTCCTGCCGTATGGCTTTCACGCCAAAATCCTTTATCCTGGCAAGGACGTCGCGTTCGGTGAACGGACGGCCGTACATGTAAAAGAATCCGAAGAAACCGAACAGACGCAACCATTTGCGCACCAATAGCCTCACGCGCTCTTTTGATGCACGTGCCGGGTGGCGTTTGATTTCGGCAATGTGCAGGATCAGTTTCTGGCTGAGACGAAATTGTGAAAGCTCTTTGGCTGAAGATAATATTTCGAAATACTCTGCCTGCCGGTGTATATCTTTTTCCCTACGAGCGATGGCGTCTGTCAGACGGACCGGCAATATAGAATTGAGGACAATATAATTGTAGACATACGGGACAATAAAGACTACTCGCCTTATTATCGAATCAACCAATCTGATGATCTGAGTATTAGTGAACGAAGTTGGCCGCATGGCCGTAAACCGGTCACTGGTTTTTTTCAGTTGCGTCAACGCGCGTTCATAGCGCTGGAAGCTTTTTAAAAGGTACGTTTTATCGCGGGCTTCGCCTACTTTCACCAGTTTAAGATACTGGCTGATATCTTTTTGGATCAACCATCGGGCGCCGTTATATTGGCGGAAACGTGTGGCCTGAAGCGCCCCGGGCAATCGGTACTTACGCTGATGGAAGTGGCGGAATCCTTGCGTCAGAAAAAGGTCGATGGTCAATATTTCTACGTTTTTTCCTTTTTGCCCGGTCTTTACCCATTCCATATTATCTTTACTTAACGTTAAAGTAGTCATAACTTTCTCACAATCCCCTTGGTTGCGTCAAACGTGAACCACCAAAGGGTTCATGATTGCCCTGTACCCTTCAGTGATGCAGGACACTTCCCATAACTTCACCCTGTTTTCCGAACTACACCGGTAGTTACATGAACCTCCACCCTATCTTGGTCATTTAAAAATTTTTATATGCCATAATCGTATCAAAATTATTACAACACTAGTCCATGCTCATGGAAAAGTAATGCCGCCAGATCGTCTGTAGTGATATCGATCGGCAGCTGTTTCTCCTTGGGGATATATTTTTGCGCTATATAATTATAAACGTCAATTGCCGAAACCGTGAACAAGCTGCCGAATGGCAGTGCAAATATGGTATGCAGATAGTCAGCCGTC
>JBAYGJ010000021.1:0-15876 GCA_041666685.1 Patescibacteria group bacterium
AACCCTTCGGCTCCTCCTCGGCAGGCTCGGAGTCGCTCAGGGTTGTTATTGATTAAACTATGACTACACCACGCATTATCCTTCACTTTGACATGAACTCATACTTCGCCTCAGTCGAGCAACAGGCGAATCCGTTTTTGCGCGGGAAGCCGGTAGGGGTGTGTTCGACCATGTCGCGGCGAGGCTGTATTATCGCTTCGTCAAAAGAGGCCAAGGCATCCGGCATCAAGACCGGCTGCCGCGTGGATGAGGCTTTATTATTAAATCCACAAGTTCAATTAGTCGAGGTCGACCCGCCCAAGTACCGTTCCACCACGCAGGCAATTTTTGGTTTATGTGCTGAGTATACGGAGGATATTGAGGCGTATTCGATTGATGAGGCGTTCATGAACCTGACCGGCACGGTGCAGACGTTCGACCAGGCCAAAACGATCGGTGAAACGATCCAACATCGTATAAAAGATGAAGTAGGCGAGTGGCTGGGATCGTCCATGGGCATCAGCCATACCCGCTGGCTGGCCAAGTTTGGCAGTGATACTGCGCCGAAGGGCGGTATCGTTATCTTGACGAAAGAGAATTTGCCCCAGTATCTTTTGGGGAGAGATCTGAAAGAGGCGTGGGGCATTGCCGATGCGATATCCGGCCGGCTGCACATGCTCGGCATCGCGACGCTGGACGAACTGGCTCAATATCCAGTACAGAACCTTATGACTGCGTTTGGCATGATGGGCTATTATTTGTGGGCGAACGTGAACGGTATTGAGCTCTCAGGCATCGAGGCCAAGCGCCCGCCGAAGACTATAGGCCATTCGCATGTACTAAAAAAAAGAGATTTTGATCAGCGGTTCCATATGGCGGTGCTGATGCGCCTGGCTGAACGAACCGGCCGGCGGCTGCGGGAACAGGGCTATGAGGGGCATGGGTTTTATTATTACGTCCAGTTTGACCATCGGCCGAGCATCGGCGGGAGCCACCGGGTGCACCGGCCGATCGTGTCATCGGCAGAAATTTTCCGGCTGGCATGGGAGCGGATCAGCCCGGTGGTGGCCAAGGACCCGCCGGCTCAGTTTGCGCTGGGCCTGTTCGGTTTGCGGCCGCGGACCGACCAGCTGGAATTTTTTACTGACAAGAAATTGTCACTGGAATTATCCAGGGCACTGGACGAGATCAACGGCCGGTACGGAGAAGAGACGATCGTACAAGGACCGCTATTGAAACTGGACCATAAACATGCACCGGACCGGGTCGGGTTCCGCAAGACTGTGGAGGCGGAATTTGGCGGGATGAGTAATCTGACCATGAGTGAGGAATAAAAAAGAACCCCGGCCAAATGACGCAGGGTTCGTTATTTTGTGCAGCGAGTGCCAGCTAACCCCAGGAGAAGGGTTCACCCTGGGACGTGCCGGAGCACGTACCCATTCGAGGGCCTGCCGGGAAAGACAGGAAGGAGCGTGGCTCGTTCGAGCGGAGCCGTCTCTTAGTCGCACGGGGACAAGTGCCGGAATCGCCGCGCGGCAGAAATACACGCGGTGACAATCCATGAGCTGGACCGATTCTGAAAAACGTCAGTAAGGGAATCGGCGTGATCGCATGGCGCGAAGTGTAAAAAATAACCCATGAAGCCCAATGAAGAAAGCGTGCTCGATCTCCCGAATAAAGCCACTCGCTGCATGAAAAAGGACCAAAAAAACAGCATATCATTTTTTTAAATACATGTCAATGATTTAGACGTTCAGCAACGTAGTCCACATCCTTATCGCCGCGGCCGGAGAGATTTACGATGATGATCGTATCCGATGGTAGTTTTGGTGCCCGTTTGATTACCTCAGCAACTGCATGGGCACTTTCTAATGCCGGGATTATCCCTTCGACGTGCGTCAGTATCTGGAATGCGTCAAGCGCTTCCTGGTCGCTTGCCGTAACATATTCCACTCGGCCGGTATCTTTGAAATATGCATGGGTTGGGCCGATACCCGGGTAATCCAGTCCGGATGCGATGGAGTGTACTGAAGCAGGTTGTCCGTCCGTATTCTGCAAAAGATAGGTAAACATGCCGTGGATGGCACCGGGCTGGCCGTATGTCAGCGTGGCGGCGTGTTCGCCCAGTTTTGACCCTTTGCCGCTCGGCTCGACGCCGACCATGCGCACGTCATCATCGAGAAATTCATGGAATAATCCGATGGCGTTTGAACCGCCGCCGACACAGGCGATCAGGTAGTCCGGCAAACGGCCGGCCTGGTCCAGAATCTGCCGGCGAGTTTCGCGTCCGACGATTGACTGGAAATCCCGAACCATCATCGGGTATGGGTGCGGACCGACTACCGACCCGATCCCAAAAAATGTGGTTTCCGCTTCCTGGATGTATGTTTGGAACGCGCTGTCGACCGCGTCTTTGAGGCATTGGCCGCCGTCTGTGACGGTCACGACTTTTGCCCCAAGCAATTGCATCCTGATGACATTGGGGTGCTGTTTGGCTACGTCGATAGCACCCATGTGGATTTCGCATTTCAATCCGACGATAGCCGCTGCGGTGGCGAGCGCTACGCCATGCTGGCCTGCACCTGTTTCTGCCAGTAGTCTCTTTTTTCCCATTCGTTTTGCCAATAGCGCTTCCCCCAGGCAGTGGTTGATCTTATGCGCGCCGGTGTGGTTGAGGTCTTCTCTCTTGAAATAGATCTGTGCGCCGCCCAGCTGTTCAGTGAGGCGCCGGGCCAGGTACAAAGGTGAAGGTCGGCCGACATAATCGCGTAGCAATTCCGCATATTCGCGGATAAATTCCGGATCGTTTTTCGCTTCGTCATATGCGACCGCGACGTCATCCAATATTTTTTTCAGTTCAGGCGGGACTATTTGTCCTCCGTATCTTCCGAAGTATCCCAGGTTATCCGGCATTTTTTTGAGAGATGATTGGTTGATTTTCATAGATACATAAGTAAGTTAATATTCATGCAAATTCACTCGATGGTATTGCCAACGTTCGGTGCATCTGTTGTAGAATGTATATTTTGTCATAATAAAAAAATCCCCGCTGTCCGGGGAGTGTTGGTGATTATCGTGGAGACGAAAGCACTACCCGGCGCAACGGGTAATGTTCCAAATCTGTTGAGATGTCTTTATAATATTCATAGGTGGATCAAGTCTAGCAGATGTGTATTTTTATTGCAAGTATTCCAACTGAGAACAATGCTGACAATGACATTGGTCTTTGGTTGGCGAATTAGTTGGTTTTGTGTTTTTTGAAAGGTTCCTAACCGTGATAGCGTAGTATGGTTGAAGGGGGAGTTTACTCCTCTTTTCACCCCCAAATGTTTGCTCTTTGCAATGTATTATTAACTGACTAAGCCAAAACCTCCGCCCATTCGTTATACGGAGGTTTTGGTGTACTGATTCCTTTTTTTGGCTGTGAAATTGCAGTGAAAAGGAAAAATGCTATACTTGGGCATTAATCAGGTATCTACCGCCTTATGCCTACACCAGAAGAATACCAATTAAAAAGTGACGAGGAGTTAGTAATCATGACATTGGCTGACCAGGAAGTTTTTTTGTATTTGATGAAGCGTTACGAAAGCAAATTACTCAGGTATGTGAACCGTACATTCAGTACGCGGAATGAGGATGCGGAGGATATTGTACAGGAGAGCTTCATCAACGCGTACAGGTATTTGAACAGTTTTGACCAGAGATTGAAATTTTCATCCTGGCTTTACCGGATTGCCCATAACGCTGCGGTCAGCTATTTTCGGAAAGCCAAGGCTCGACCCCAACTGATCGACTCGGAGGATAGTGATCTGATCCTGGAGAAGATTGCCTCTGATTATGACCTTGAGCAAGAGACACATGTCAAATTGACTGGCGAAAAAGTCCGCGACGTGCTTGAATATCTTGATCCGAAATACCGAGAAGTGCTTGTTCTGCGCTATTTGGAAAACAAAGAATACCAGGAGATTTCGGATATCCTGCAAAAACCGATCGGAACGATCGGCACCTTGCTTAACCGGGCGAAAAAACATTTCGTCAACCACGCCCAGACCAAGACATTACATTTAGAAGAAACAGTATGAACACGATCAGCGACCAGGCATTAGAAAAACTGAAAAGCCAGCACATGAAGCCCATCCCGCGCTGGGAATTTCTGCTTAAGGATTCGGTTATCTGGGCCGGTTTCATGGTGGCAGTACTTGTCGGCAGTGTCGCATATTGCGTCGCCCTGTTCCTGCTGACCACTCAGGACTGGGATTTGTACAGGTATGTAGGCAGTAACGCATTTGCCGATGCGTTATCCGGCCTGCCGTATTTATGGCTGATTATTTTATTATTATTCGTTTTATTGGCAATGTATAATTTCCGTCACACGCAGTCGGGCTATCGGTACCGCGTCTGGGGCGTGATCGTGGCCAGCATCGGAGCCAGTATCGTTATAGGCAGCGTACTGCATGTTACGGGCTTCGGGAATTATCTGGATCGGGTGATGGCGGACAATCTTCCGGTTTACCGGCAGCTCACGCCCGACCGCCAATCGGTTTGGACTCAGCCGGAAAAGGGGCTGTTATCCGGAAAAATACTTACACCTGAAAATCTGTTGCCCAATACCGTCACCATCAGGGATTTTAAGGGCAAGAAATGGCTCATTAGCGTCAACTCGGCCTTGGTTGACCCTAGTGTCCGGCTGGAAATCGGCCAATATATTAAGCTTGTTGGCCAAAAGACCAGTACGGGCCAGTTTCAGGCCACCCATATCATGCCCTGGAATATGCAGCGCTGGATTGAGGAGTATGAAACAAGCCAAGACCAAAGTATTTTATTTTTTACTAATCCTGGGCAATCATTCATCATCCGGTATAATTGATGAAATAAGTATAACGAGGGTAGGCGTACTATTGGTGCAAGGTCGATAGAACCATAGCATCAATAATCTGCGTTTTTACAGCCGTTGCGAATATTCCGTCAGCTATTCATTAGCCACCGGTATCCAAATTGCCGGCTAGAGACCTCGGCTACTACATCAGGATAGAATTTTAATAGCATGATGAGAATATGAGGAAGGTTTATGGGAACTGAAGAGCCGGTTCCATGCGATACTTGATAATTGTGAACGTACTCAGGTTGCACCCCCGACCGTACACACACGATTACTCAGGTGTTAAAAAAACTCACCGCCATGTGGCATATGATGTTATGGGATTCATGAGAAGCGTAAATCTGCAGGGCAGCTCCGAACAGGGGCTGCTTCTTGTTTCTTATATTTGGAGCAGAATGTCCGGAGAATCGTTTCTCACGGCATTAACGCGTGGAGAAACTGCATACATTTTCATCATGCCAGCGGGGTACGGCTTGAGAACGGCCAGCGCTGCTTCAGTATCTGCAGAAGGGTCAGTCCACAAGGATTCATATTGGGGCGGGAGGATCACTGGCATCCGGTCATGGAGTTTGCCGACCAGTGCGTTCGCCGGGACAGTGATGATTGAAAAGGTTGGTATTGCTTCTCCGTTTGGCAGTGTATACGACTCCCAGATGCCGGCGAAGGAAAATGCCTGTTCGTCGTCCAGCATGATCCGATAGGGAATTTTTTGTTCTCCCCGTCTGTCCCATTCAAAAAAACTGTCCGCAAGCACGAGACAGCGTCTTTTGTTCAGGGCATTTTTGAAAGAAGGTTTTTGTCCAATAGTTTCCGCCCGGGCATTGATCAGCGGATGCGTCGGTTTTGTTTTTATCCATGACGGTACGAGGCCCCATTGTCCGACAATGATCAAATGTGGACTTGTATTCAGGATGACCGGCAGTTTTTCGGTCGGCGCGGCATTGTAATGGCGCGGCAAGGGCATGGCGATCTGGGCTTGCCATCGCTCTTCAAGGATGTCGTCTTTTGAAAAAAAAGAATATCGTCCGCACATATATGGGTAGTATACAATATTTTGTTAATAAAAAAAGCCGATCGGGTGACCGGACTTTTCAGAAGGGGGGAGCGGAGGGTGAATCAGCGGATCGGCGACAGCATGGTTAAAACGAAATGCTGGCCGTCAAATGTGAAAGCGACATTGGTGTAGCCCTCAGATTCGTATCCAAACTTGATCGCTTCACGAACAGCTTCGGTGAGTCTGGTATTTGCGTCAGTGCAAATAACCGGGATGCTGATTTTTCCGCCAGGAGCCAGCAAGTAGCTGCTTTTTGACAATTCCCCGTCAATCCATAACGTAAACGCCCCACACTCCACGTCGATATCTCGTGTCGTCGAACTAGGCAATAGTACCTCCTTATAAAGTGCTTACAAAAATGATGCCCCGTGTTAAATACCTGATCGTACATACTACAGTACTTGCATATTATTGTCAATATTGATCGGGTCAAACTTTGACCCCAATGGTAATATAAACTAAAATATAGGTAGCACCATTCACTAAATGTTATTGTAATGAACACTCTTGAGCGACTATTGACTGCTGGGGCGCTTCTGGGCTTAGCGCTGTTGCCTGTGGCCGTGATTATAATTTGGATGAGAAAAAAGCGTCCAGATCATTGGTTGGTCCTGATAGCCAGTCGTCTTGGCTTGCCGGCCGCTTTTGGCGTTACGCTGATCTCAGTTATTGGCAGTCTGTATTTTTCCCAATTTTTATTATATGAACCGTGTAATGTATGCTGGTGGCAGCGAGTGTGTATGTTCCCATTAATACTTTTGCTCGGTATCGCCTGGTGGAAACAGGACGGGGGAGCGAAAAAATATATTTTACCGCTTTCAAGCATAGGCGCTGTGTTTGCAGCATATAACTCATACATCCAAATTTGGCCACCAAGCAGCCAACATTGTGCGCTGGGCGGATTAGTAGATTGTTCATCTAGATATATTTTTACCCTAGGTTTTATAACAATTCCATTTGTGTCATTAATTGCATTTTTGCTGATTTTTTTATTTATGGTATTATGGCGCCCAGAATTAAACGGAAAAAATACTTAGGGTCAAAGTCTTTGATTTTTATTGGAGCAATTATTGTTGTCCTTGCACTAAGTATTATGATGTATCTCCGATCAGATCAATCTGATGATGAAGCTGATAACAAGAGTGTTTTGTCATTTTTACAGGCTCAACAAAAAACAAATACTGCGATTACCAATAATGGCCAGTTGATGGATAATAGTCATGGGTCGGAAGCGGTTTCCCCATCAACCATAACCATTGCCGAAGATTCTTTTGATCCGGCAGTTGTCCAGATCAAAACGGGGGATGTGGTGACATGGTCCAATTCGGTCCAGGCAGAACACAGTATACAGGCAGAGACATTCAGTTCCGGTAATTTGCGTCAGAATGAAACATTCTCATATCAGTTCTCCGGGGTAGGAACTTTTTATTATTCTTGCGGTCTGCATCCGGATATCATCGGGCAAGTAATTGTTAAGTGATTGAAACGGTCCAATCCATCCATAATTATATTCCAATGATTAAGAAGGTAGTAATTTCACTTTTTTTCTTTCTCCTTTTTTTGTTTTTTGTCGGCGTTGGATTGTTGGGCTGGTTTCAGGGCCAAGCTTGGCCGGTCCTGGGAAAGGTGGTGACCGTCCCGGTTTTGGAGAAGCCAGCACCACAGGTTTTTTCCGAAATGAAACAGAACATGTCCGGCCTGCAAACCGCTTCATACGATCTTGAAATAAATGTCCGTCCAGTACAGCAGCAGACGTTAAAGAATATAAAAATTAATGCCCTGTTTAACGGTCAAATCGGGCAATTTTTGCTCGGCCAATTGCATGTGGGGATAGCTATTGATGTGAACGACCTTGATTATTTGGCAGCAGCGGAATTTCGATTGACTGACTCGAAAAGTTATGTGCAAATTTCTGAAATCCCAGCGTTAAGTTTCATCACTATGTCTGCTATCAAGGACCGCTGGTATGTATTTAAACCGGGGGATATCGCTGATCCTAACGGTGGGCAATGGCGGACAGTTGGGCGTGCAGTCGGTTCAACCGCGTTGATTACCAGTTATGAACGGAAACCGGATGAAATGATTGACGGGCGTGAAGCGTATCGGTTTGACGTACGGCTTGACCATCAGGCATTTTCACATGTCATTGATTCATTGGCCGATTCATCGTGGCCAGGCCAGACCCGGGATATAATTTCAACGTATCTGTCTGACCAGCAGGTGGCTGGCGCTACCTTATGGATCGGAAAAAAAGATTTGTTATTGTATCGGGCCGAATTACAGTCGGCTGGCCGTGAATCCGATCTTGACGTCCGACTGGCAGTCAACGATTTTAATAAAGAGATTGCCATCGAACAGCCGGGTGATACCGAGCCAATCTCAGTATTCCCGAAAAACCTTTTCAGTGAAACGAATTTTTTAGATTGGCCGTTATTCGGGTACCAATTTGGCCTGAATCTGTCTGACATGACTGCTGACGCCGACAAGGACGGCCTATACGAAATATGGGAAACCGCGTTCAGTACGAATCCGCAGAACTCTGATACAGACGGAGATGGGTTTGCTGACGGTTCGGAAGTCCGGAGCGGGTATCGCCCGAATGGGCAGGGAAAATTTATGTCCGATTGGTAGGGCGCGTCGCCTTGACAGGCCATTCTATTTGAGCTATAGTAATCCATTATTCACCCATAATGGGTCATTATAAAGGCCTGATATTTAAGTTTTTTTATGCCCGTACCTGTATTTGAACAATTAAGCGCAGATGCCGCCCAAATTAAGCCGGACGTGCTTGCGGCGAAAAACCCCCGTTATACTTCGGGAGCAATTTTTTTTGCGATCCTGATGGTGGTGGCGTTGGTGGTACTCGGAGAATTTGTATTTCGCGATTCCAGCCGCCTGTTCAATCCGTATTATCAGGATTGCCAATCCAAAACCGGCAATTCCTCGATTTTATCCGGGAAATCAATCAAAATACCGGCTTCCTGCCAGGTGGAAAAATATGAGCGTTCCCGACTGATTCTTCATGCTGATTTTGTCGTACCGATCGCCCTGGTCATGTTGATGGTATTTGCCGTCACTCGGCGCCGCCTGGAATCGGCTCAATTGAAATTGATTCTCCTGTCATTATATATTTTCACGGGTTGGATTATTGTTCGTGTTTTGGGTGAGACGGAATACTACCTTTTGAAACATCATGAATTGATAGGCCGTTATACGGTCATATTGACGGTAGTCGGTCTATTAGCCATTATGATTATTATCGTACAGTATCGGGCCAATAAGAAAGTTTCATAACACTCATGAGCGAGACGCATGGCAAACGCTGAAGAAAGCGTTTTTTTTGGTGTCTTTGTATGGTATACTAATTACAGCCTTTTTTAAATTTTTGATTTTAGAAATATTCTCGTATGTCATCAAAAAAGCATCCAATTTTTGCCCTGGCGATGTTCGTCGGGACGGTTATCGGAGTGGGCCTGTTCGGCCTGCCGTATGTCGGCTCAAAAGTCGGTTTTCCGGTTATGGTGATTTTTTTAATACTGATGACCGGACTGTCCATTGTCATCCACTTATTTTTTGCCGAATTGGCGTCAAAAACAAAGGGACTCCATCGTTTGCCGGGCTATGCAGAGGTGTATTTCGGCCCGGGCGCGAAACGGGCCACGTTGATCGTCCAGCTGCTAGACCTGTTCGGGGCGCTACTGGCATATCTGATCATTGGCGGTCAATTTCTGGCATATTTATTCGACGGGTCAGTAATACTCTATACATTTATTTTCCTGTTGCTTGGAGCCATGTTGATCTGGCGCGACCAGAAATCTATCGGTACTGTCGAGCTGATCCTACTGGTGATTTTTTTGGCTGTCGTGATTTTTTTCTCGGTCATAGGATTTGGACACATTCAGCCGACGAATTTGAGTAATATAGATTTACGCTATTTGTTTTTGCCGTATGGCGTAGTCGTATTTTCATTGTGGGGGACATCGATCATCCCTGAGATCAAAGAGATGCTGGATGGCGACATGAAAAAGCTGCGAAAAGTTCTGATCACTGGGATCGTCCTGTGCGCCGTTGTTTACGTATTGTTTACACTGGTCGTGCTGGGCGTGTCCGGTTCGCATACCACGGCAGACGCTATTTCCGGATTACGCGGTGACCTCGGTGACTGGGTGTTGAAGATCGGCTACTTGTTCGGCATCCTCACGACCTTTACCTCATTTATCACGCTTGGCCTGACCGTCAAGAAACTTTTTTGGTATGACTACGGAGTTCCGAAACGAATCGCATGGTTTGTGGCCGTGACCGTGCCGATCCTGATGTTCGTTTCCGGCCTCAAGGATTTCATCACCGTCATCGGCCTGACTGGCGCAGTCATGCTCGGGCTGGAAGGCGTATTGATCACCTTGATTTACCTGAAAATTAAGAAAAAGGAATCCATCAAGAATTTCGCACTGCTGGAGGCGGGCAGTATTGCCGTCATTGTTTTATTGAGCGTCGGGGTTGTTCTGGAAGTTTTTTTCACTACAAAAGGGTTTTAAACTATGAGTACCGTCCGAGTAAGATTTGCCCCGTCGCCAACCGGTTACCTCCATATCGGCAGTTTCCGTACAGCATTTTTTGATTGGCTATGGGCCAGAAAAAACAACGGAAAATTTATATTGCGCATTGAGGATACGGATCGGAGCCGTTATGTGCCCGGTGCCGTGGAAAATATACTTGAAGCGCTGAAATGGTACGGCCTAGATTTTGATGAAGGACCCATCTTCCAATCGGAACGTCTTGACCTGTATCGTAAATATGCCCGCAAGCTGGTAGAGAAAGGGGGGGCGTATCACTGTTTCTGTACTGAGGAACGATTGGACCAAATCAGGAAAATTCAGGAAGCGAACAAACTGCCAACCGGATACGACGGTTTGTGCCGGACTTTGGCGCCGGAAGATGTTCAGAGACGTTTAACGGCGGGTGAGGCGTATGTCATCAGGCAAAAAATTCCGAATGAAGGCTTGACCTCATTTCATGATATTGTTCGTGGCCAGGTTGCCGTAGCCAATACAACATTGGACGATACGGTTTTGTTAAAGTCAGACAGTTTCCCGACGTACCATTTGGCACATGTTATCGATGATCATGAGATGGCCATCACTCACGTGATTAGGGCAGAGGAATGGTTACCGTCAACTCCCCGGCATGTGTTATTGTATAAAGCGTTTGGCTGGATTCCGCCGATCTATGCTCATCCGGCTTTGGTACTTGGCACGGACCGTTCGAAACTGTCCAAGCGCCATGGCGCTACTTCTGCGCTTGAATACCGCGAACTCGGCTATTTGCCGGAAGCGGTTCTGAATTTTATTGTCCTGTTAGGGTGGAATCCGAAAGACGACCGGGAAATTTTTACCCGCGAAGAACTGATCAAGGAATTCGACCTGTCTAAACTGAATAAAGCAGGAGCGATTTTCAACATCGAAAAACTTGATTGGCTGAACGGGCAATACATCAAGAAGATGCCGCTCAAGGATCTGGCCGAAAAATGCAAACCGTGGCTTGATGGGAATATCGAAACATACGATCTTGAAAAAGTTGTTGCGTTGTTTCATGACCGCATGAAGAAACTTTCAGATATTCGGGAGCTGTCTGCTTTTCTTTTTTCCCGGGAGCTCGAATACCTGGGCGACCTTTTGATCCCAAAAGGGGGAGAAAAGGAAGACACGGTCCGCGGACTGTCGTTATCATGTGATATTTTGAAGTCAATCGGGGAAAATGATTTTGTCGCCGCTGCCACAAAAAAAGTTTTTGAAGAATTCATCAAACAACGGGCGTTGACCACCAAAGGAATATTATGGCCGCTACGCGTCGCAGTGACCGGATTGGCCCAAAGTCCCGGAGTATTTGAGGTTATGGAAGTGTTGGGTAAGGCTGAAGCTATCAGGCGGGTCGAAATGGCCATTGGGCGGTTGAAATAATCAGGCGTTTGTGCTATAATGCTTTTGCTTATCAATAAGCGCAAACAGCTCATGAACTGGCTAAACAAAAACAAAATAACTAACGCTGTCACATATACTGGCCTAACCATCATTGTTGCCAGTTTTTTGTTATTGCCCGTATGGCGGATGACTGTACAGGCACAGACAGCGGACACTAATGTTCCTGAAATTACCAATACGGCCACAAACACCAATTCAGCGACAAATGAGAACGCTAATACTGACCAGGCACTAACGAACACGACGCCGACGACAAACTTGGACGATTTAGCCATGACTGAATTAAACCAAGCCTTGGACGAGAAACGGAAGGCGATTGAAGACCTAAAAAAGCGGACGGAAACCTACCAGTCCAATATTGAAGTCAAACAGCAGGAAGCGGTAACGTTGCAGAACCAGCTGTCATTGATCGACCTGCAGGTACAGCAGGCGGAAAATGATATCGAAACGGTCAAAGCGGAAGTTGAGGCGGTCAATCTGGAAATCGGAGAATTGGATGCCCAGATTTCCCAGAGGACCGATGAACTGACATATAACAAGAAAGTGCTGGCCGAATATTTGCGCGCCATTAACAAGTATGACCAAAAGACATATTTGGAAATTTTCATGTCCAACGGGTCATTTTCGGAATTTTTTGACCAGATGCAATATACCCAGGAGCTTCAGGGACAGGCGCAATCAACCCTGAAATCTGTTCAAGATGCAAAATCAGCGCTGGATGACCAGAAGTCCGCAAAAGACGAAAAGAAAAATGAGTTGACCGCTCTTTCTGACAAGCTGTCCGCTTCAATCACAAATTTAGCCAGCCAAAAAGACTACAAGTCAAACCTCCTGTCTGATACTAAAAATTCCGAGGTGAAGTTTACCGACCTGCTGGAAGTCGCAAAAAAGGAGCAGCTCGCTGCTGAAGCGGAAATGAATACGCTGGAATCAAAGGCACGTGAAAAGCTGCAGGATGAAGGGGTGGATTTGAATATTGATTCGACGTTTATATGGCCGGCCAGCCCGACCAAGGGCATCAGTGCGTATTTCCATGACCCGACATATATTTTTAAGAAATATTTTCAGCACCCGGCAATTGATATCCCTACAGCCCAGGGGACTGCGATCCGTGCGGCTGATAACGGATATGTCGTCCGTGCAAAAAATGCCGGCATGGGATACAGCTATGTCATGCTGGTCCATAATAACCAACTATCTACTGTCTATGGCCACATGAGCCGTATTGACGTGTCCGAAGACAGCTATGTCGTCCGAGGACAGCAGATCGGCCTTTCGGGCGGCACTCCAGGCACAACTGGCGCCGGAAGCTTCACTACAGGCCCACATTTGCATTTTGAGGTACGTTCCAACGGCATACCGGTAAATCCTCTTGATTACCTGCCGGCCAGGTAAATAGGTCAATCTAATGCGTTAATCAGGCTAAATCTAGGAATTTGGCTAATTTTAGCTAAATAAATTTAACTTACATTGTTACAATCAGCAAGTAAAAAAGTTGAATTATTGTCCGGAGATTAGAGTTTTTTATATGCAAAAAAATGTGTGTTTTATAGGCAGTATGAATGCGCCGGTTAGGGGATGTGCAAAAAATAATTAATCAGAAGGGTATACCACGGGTTGGTGATAATATTGCGCGTCATTTGAAACTGTAATGTCTCTGACTGAAGTCCGGCGATTCCCTGACTGGGTAGAAATACTTAACGTATACGACCCGGCACCGATGTCGTATCCGCCTCTCCACCATGGTTCAAAAGCGGTAAAGGTTTCTGACAGGTTTCCTTTCATGTCGAACGACCTGATTTGCGGCCCGCCGTGACTGGCCGGTACGGCGACTATTTCAAGTCCATTATTAGCGGAGTTTATTTCGCCGATATCAAGATGGATCCCGCCTCTAAAAGCTTTGTCATAGGCGAAAAATTGCGCTTTGAGGTCGCCGGTAAAACTAAAAACTTTGACTTGCGGCCCGCCGCCTTCACCGACGCCAACCGCGATCGAAGCCTCATTAAATTCATTGGCTGGTGCGGCTGTGACGTCGAGACCTTTCGTGAAGGCGCTTCCAAAGGCAAGGAATTCTTTTTTTAGTTCCCCCCAACGATTGAATACCCTGATCGGCTGGTTGCCCTGGGTGGCCGGACTGGTGATAATTTCAGCTACACCGTCTCCGTCCATATCAGCAGAACTTATCCTGATACCCCCGCGAAATTCTTTTGGATAGGCCAGAAATTGGTTGATTCTGTGGCCATGCATATCTGATACGACGACTTGCGGACCGCCGCCTGGTCCAGCGCCAGAAATTATTTCTTCGGTTCCGTCTCCATTGACATCGCCGGTGGTCACATCGACCCCGCCGCGGAATGTGGCCGGAAAGGGGAAAAAGCTTCCACGCAACGTTTTGTCACTGTTGTACAACCTGACGTCAGGACCGCCGCCTGGTCCAGCTCCAGCGATTATTTCTTCTCCCGGTGTTTGTACATCTATATCGCCGCGTGCAATTGACGCGCCTCCCTGGAATTTCAGGAAGGGAAGTATTTCTCCTGGCAGGGGAGGAGCGAAAATCGGCGCAGCTGAGTGTGAGGCGTTTTTTAAACTGAGAAACGGGTTGATGACATTCTCGTCAGGGCGGTGAATTTCGAAATGCAGGTGAGGGGGGGTTTTTTCCGCATTGCCGGAGTCGCCCATATACCCGATTAATTGACCTTTCGTCACTGGCAAACCTGTCAGTGAGTCTGTGGCATAAGCATTTATGCCGCCGCCCTGGCCGTCGTCAGTACCTGGATTGTCGTTGTTGAGATGCAGATACCAGTACTCATATCCGTCGTCACCACGCAAAAAGATTCCATAACCGTATGAAGGCTCTGGAAACGGCACGTAACTGAGACGCCCGCTCGTCACGGCTACTAGTTGCTGCATTTTCGTCCCGAACACGTCTATCCCTTGGTGAGTATGCCCGATCCTCGGAGCTCCGAAACTGTCACTGAAATTTGTTTGGCCGATGACCGGATAAATCATGTTTCTGATATCGTCAGCCATGGCAACATGCGAACCGGAGGCTAGCAAAAAAATACCGGTAACGATGCTAACGGAATGGAGAAGTGTTCGTTGGTGTTTTTTTAGTTGCATTTTTATTTTGTATCAATATTGTAGCATATTTTTCGGATAAAAGCAACTATATAAATATTTTGAAAATAAAAATGGCCGCGCACAAGCGCAGCCAAACGGCTAATCAGATTTTGAAATCCGGTATGCCTTCTCCGAGTGGTTCGATCGTCAGGCTTGACTCGCCGACTCGCTGGAGTCCAACCATGCGGTGGGTCAGGAAATTCTGGGTAGTGATCCACCGGTGCGAGATCTCCAGTATTTCCTGCTGGTCGACATCGCTGACCCATTGGAAAATCAGCTGGTCGAATGGTACGTCTAGGACAATAACGTCATCCATCGTCAGTACGAATTGCACTAACATGACTGACCCTTTCTATTGAAAGGGCGTCCGATGCTCTGGTTCTGCCGGATTTTCCTATTATCCGACAATACTAAAGTACAAGTGTGATGCGGCATTGTATCGCCGGACAGGTTTCCTGTCAAGAGGCTTGACAGCTGACTAGGAAAAGCATATACTATCAGGAAATAAAAAAGCGCTCATCAATCTTACATGGAGGTACTCATGGCCGAAATCAGAGAATTTTCCTTTACTGAGATCTTGGAAATGGTCGTTGACCCGAATACCCTTGTGGGTGCTGAACAGGGGAACGAGCATGAAATGAATCTCAGGGCCGGCACGATACTGGTCCGCAGGTGCGTCGCACCGGACAGCGTGGCTGATATCGTAGGCGCCGGGACGATCACGAACACCTCTCAGGCCATCTCGTGTTTGACCGACTTGATCAATAATTCCGTCTCATTCACCACTTCGGTGGTCCGTGACGGGAAGACGTTCAAGTTTGAGTGGTTGGCACGCTGACGACCCATCACATGTACCGCCGTTGTCC
>JBAYGJ010000022.1:0-15404 GCA_041666685.1 Patescibacteria group bacterium
GAGGCTACACCGATGATAATCCGGCTTACCTTGATGTCTTGTATTATTCTCTCCGTGAAGCCTTTCCCTACGTGTACCATCAGCAAAGCATTTTCCTCGCGTCCAGACAACCGCTCTCGCACACGCGCTACAGCCCCACCACACCACGGGAAACCAACACCCTCGACCGGAATACATTAACCAAAGTATTTCTGGATAATCTCACCAAACCGCAATAGGGTTATTCGATAAATATTTTTTAACTACAGCGGCATCATCTTTAGCTTAAAAATACTGCGTCATGGCACTGACGGAAGTCTTTTGATACCGGCCGATGCTTGACAAATAATCGTTATGAATATATACTCATAATAGGTAATGGCAGAATTGATCAAAAATGCCATGGTACGACAGTTAACCACTAATAACCCGCCATTATGCCTTATTTCGAAAAAGAGGGGCAACTACAGCAAAAAACTCTGGACATGGAACGCGCATCCAGATCGCTGCGAGAAGAGCTGGAAGCCGTCGGTTATTACCAGGAGCGGATAGATGTTACGAAAGACGAGGAGCTGAAAAAGATACTGGCGCACAACCGCGACGAGGAAAAAGAGCACGCCGCCATGCTGATCGAATGGATGCGCAAGAATGACGCTGTATTCAACAAAGAATTTTCCGAACACGATAAAGTATAAACAAAGGTCGAATCAATTTATAAATAAGGAAATAAATATATGCCAAGAGTAGACGGAACTGGTCCACTTGGACAGGGAGCGGGAACCGGCCGAGGATTGGGCCCGTGCGGCGGCGGCATGAGGCAGGGCTGGGGCTGCCGAGGCGGTTATGGTTTCGGTTTCAGGAGATTTATTTCTCCCAAAAACGAGATGGCTGCTCTGGACGAGGAAGAAAAAATGCTTAAGGAAGAGCTTCAGGCAGTGAAAGAGGAGAAATCCGCCCTCCAGTCCCAGATAAAATAGAAAGAGGGGGCAGAAAACCGGGCTCTGCATTACGGAGGGCCCGGGAAGCCTTTTTTAAATACGAATTTACCATAAAATATACTATTTATAAAATCTATGCCCAGACCGCGTTTGAAAAGACACCTCTGCATCAACCCTGACGTGGTTTATTTTAAGCCACGGGGCATCCCTCTGCGGGAATTACAGCAAGTCCAATTGACCAAAGAAGAGCTGGAAGTTTTCTGGCTGGTTGACATGAAAGACATGGAACAAATGCAGGCCGCACGGCACATGAAAACTTCCCAAAGCACCATACAGCGCATCCTCCGGTCAGCCAGAAAAAAAACTGCCCAAGCCCTTATTGAAGGCAAGGCGATTGCCATTGAAAAATAATTTGTTCTTAAAAAATAAGTATCAGCAAAAGATATACCGCCACGGACGCAACAAAACCCAGGTAGGACCCATGTTCCCTCCGGCCGATATTTTTTATGAATGGAATCAGCTCGTGAAACGCGATGAACAGCATGGCACCGGCGGCTACAGCGAGAAAAATTGGATTGAGAAAATGAAATTTGTTCAGCAAGATCAGCCCGAAAATTGTTCCAGTGAGCGTTGAAAGTGCGGAAAAAATCGCTGATTTATAAAAAAAGTTGCACGATCCCGTATTGGCCGCAGTCAGCATGTAGCCTTCAGGGATATTATGAATAAAAGTGCCGATAACCACGATTAGGCCTACTGCTTCAGAATGGCCAAACGAGCTGGGGATAGCAAACCCTTCCGGAAAATCATGCAGTATTAGGCCAATTGCCAGCAGATAAGCCATTTTTATCATACTCTTCGAATCATATGAATCGCACTCTTTGATGGTGTGCAGATGTGGTAATATTGTGTTGGCAAGCCACAATAAGGCCGCTCCCCCTACCAGAAAAAAAATCGTGATCCAAGGTTTGCCGCTTTCAAAAGACGACGGTATAAGTTCAAAGAGTGAGATTAATATCATTATGCCGGCGGCAAAGCTGGCGCCAAACAACACGGCTCCCCGACGATTGGCATGGCGGCCAATGACAACGCCTATCAGAGTCGCGGCGCCGGAAATCAAAGACAATAACAAAATTTTTATTATATGACCGGTATCCATGACTGTATTTTAGCATTTTATCGAAGATTATTACATGCGCTCAAAAAGGCCACATACAAAATGCTTTAGTTGCTCACGTAACCAGAAGCGTCTATGGATCGTCGCACTCATGGTATTGGTAACGATAATTCTGCCGTGCATCACCAGTGCCCAAACAGATGAGGGAACATTCGATGCGCGCGTGATTGAAATTATGGAACAAAAAACGGTCACTTCGGATGATGGAGCTCCGATTATCCAGCAAAAACTAAAATTGCAGGGATTATCCAGCAGTTGGGAGGGGAAAGAGTTTCTTTTTGACGGTATGCAGCACGAAGTGATGTCCGCCAGTGCGTACGAAGTGGGTGATAAGGTCCTTGTAAATTTTTCAAAAGGTGCGGAAGGCGATGAAGAATTTTATATTATTGATTACATCCGGGGGAGTGGGATATATTGGCTGGCGCTACTATTCGCCCTGACAGTCATCGCTATTGGCAGGCTTAAGGGATTCCGGGCCTTGGTCGTATTACTGCTCACTTTCCTGGTGATATTGAAATTCATTGTCCCGAAAATACTCGAGGGCAGCGACCCCCTGTTCATTAGCATCGTCGGCTCATTATTCATCCTGGTTTTGGCGGTGTATATTACCGAGGGCTTCAAGCGCACCTCAACCGTAGCCGTCTTCTCGATCTTTATCGCGCTGATCATCACCGGATTCTTGTCAGTCTGGTTTACGGCCCTGACCAAATTGACTGGATTCGCAAGTGATGAGGCGATATACCTGATGGGATTACCAGGAGTGAACCTAAATATCCAAGGCCTTCTGCTCGCAGGAATCATTATCGGCGCGCTAGGGGTGCTGGATGACGTGATTATTTCCCAGGTAGTACTGGTCAAAGAGTTAAAACAGGCCAATCCAAGCTTATCGAACGGAAAAGTTTTCAGCCAGGCCATGAAAGTCGGCGTTTCCCACATGAGCGCCATGATCAACACTTTGTTCCTTGCTTACGCCGGAGCAGCCCTGCCACTGCTCATATTATTCAGCGTTAAAGAACGGCCATTTTTGACACTCGGCCAGGTCATAAACAATGAAATGGTAGCTACGGAGATTGTCCGGACATTGACAGGCAGTATCGGCCTGGCGTTGGCCGTACCTATCTCTACCCTGCTGGCGGTATATTTTCTAAGTAATAATCATCCGCCGGCTATCGTGCAAGCAAAAAAAACATTATAATATATCATATGCCAATCTTCTCAAAAATAAATACCCTAATAGCTTGCGTTGTATTAATATCAGCGTTTGCCTTCGCCCTCCCCGCACAAGCCTCGACTCCGGTGACTGTTGATTTCTTCTGGGGCGACGGGTGCCCGCACTGCGCCAAGGAAAAAATATTCCTCACTGATCTGGCCAAAACGTACGGCGACCAGATCAAGATCAATTACTACGAAGTCTATTACAACGAAGACAACCAAGCCCTGCTCCAGGAATTCGCCAATGAACGGGGTCAGGCGGTCTCGGGCGTACCTGCCACGTTTATCGGACAGAGCATGACTGTCGGGTTCGGCTCGGCAGACACCACTGGTGCCGACATCCAGGCTCTAATCGAAAAAGAATTGCACGCAGGCCAATCACCGACTGTCGATAGTCCCGCCCCATCAGAGGATAAAATCCGGATCCCGCTCATCGGCTTAGTGGACCCCCAGGCTGTATCACTGCCATTCGTCACTGTCATCCTGGCGGCCATCGACGGTTTCAACCCGTGCGCCATGTGGGTACTGGTCATGCTTATCGGCATGCTTATCGGCATGCAGGACCGACGCCGGATGTGGCTGCTGGGAACAATTTTCATCATCACTTCTGCACTGGTCTATTTCATGTTCCTGGCGGCCTGGTTCAACCTGTTCAAATTCATCGGCGTCGTCCGGTGGGTGCAAGTGCTCATCGGCCTGGTCGCCCTGGGGATCGGCGTGTACTATTTACGGCGATTCTGGAAATCCCGCCCCGGCGTATGCGAAGTGACCGATGCCAATCAGCGCCGGAAAATTCTGGACCGCATGAAAGATATCGTCAGCAAAAAATCCCTCCCCTTGGCCATCGGCGGCATCATAGTCCTGGCAGCCATCGTCAACCTGATCGAGCTGGCCTGCTCAGCCGGCTTGCCGGCGGTATTCACGCAGGTTGTAGCGCTCAATGAACTACCGGGATGGCAATACTACGGACTGCTCCTGCTATATATCTTGATTTTCATGCTCGACGACATGATCGTCTTTGCCATAGCAATGATGACAATGAAAGTCTCCGGCGGCACGGGCAAATACAGCCGCTACGCTACCCTGATCGGGGGAATAGTGATCCTGCTACTCGGGATTATCCTCATTGCCAGGCCGCAGCTGCTCACGCTGAATTAAAATACTCCAAACCATTACCTGACCATAAGCAGAAAAAAACATTCGCGCCTATCGCCCTGTTCATGAGTGGTCTGATGGCAGTGGCAATTGGCACGTTGTTCCCATCCGTCAGAGACTTGCTGCTGACCATCGCTTCTGCCGGCTATATTGGCGCGTTCCTGGCCGGGATTCTGTACGGCACCGCTTTCACGTCCAGTACCGCCACGATCATCCTGTTCGAGCTGACCAAAGATAATAATCCGGTGCTGGCGGCTATTATCGCCGGACTAGGATGCGCTCTGTACGATTTCAGCGTATTCGCAATTTTCCGTCAACAGGAATCACGCGGCATGTTCACGATGATTAGGCAAAAATTTTACCATCAGGTATCTTTGCCACCCTGGCTGGCCAATACATTAGGTATCCTGATCATCGCCTCACCTCTACCTGATGAACTATCAGCCAGCCTAATGAGCCTGACCACACTGAAAGCCTGGCAGTTTGCCATCATCTCATGGCTGGCCAATATAGCGGGCATTTTGGTAATCATTTCCTTGGGGAGATAAAAAAACTACACATCAATTTCACTCACCACCGGATAATGGTCTGACATGATCGGGTCTGTTATGAAATAGGTTTTCGCGACCCGGACGTTACTGTTGGTAAAAATATAATCCGGCAATCGATCTGACATACCGACCCGGTTCAAAAAAAACCTGGCATATCTATTCGACATGCTGATGGACGATTTTTTATCTTCTGAAATCAACCGAAATTGCAGCGGCAAGCCCAGGGTGTCATATACACGGTTGAAATCACCAAACAAGAATGTTGGCAATGTTTCGAGCGTCCGGACCAACTGGTCCAATTGGCGTTCTTGGATTTTTTCATCAGTCGGGCGGGGAGTATACGCTACGTGGGTATTGATGAGCTGAAAATTTTGTCCGCCTAATGTGATGTCGGATTTCTGCACCCCTTTACGTGACGGGAACTCATGCAAGGTGAGCGGCACGTTAAAAGGCACGATGGTACAATTTGTTAATGGTTGTCTGGCCAAAAGGAATAATCCGCTTCGATTGAAAAGACCCAAAGATTGCCCGCTATTGGAATACTCGGGCAACTGACGAACGAGAAAGGTAATATCCCGATATACAAACAATTCCTGCAGAGCAATGACGTCGAATTGCTCCCGTCGGATCATCTCCACCAGCATTCGTAACCGTGCTTTTTTCCGCACGGAGAACGGCCATGGCAGTCCCCAAAAATTGAATGTGGCAATCTTGAATCGCATATATGGATACATTGTATCCCGCCCGGCGTCATATGGACAATCGCCTGATGCAAAAAAATAGTTATTTGATGGCAAATATTGTATACTGATACTGATTTTCATAATCATATTGCCATGCGCCGCCACCATCTCCAAACAAAAGACGTCCCCGCCCAGACGACATCCGATATAGTTATGACCGGACTGACTTCCACCGAAGCAGCTCAACGGTTGCAACAGTACGGGGAAAACGTTATTGCCAAAAAGAAACGGATGCGGCCGGTGGTCGCTTTCCTGAAAAAATTCCAAAGCCCGCTCATCCTCCTCCTGATCGGCGCTTCTGTCGTCTCGATATTCCTCGGCCAGGGGACCGATGCCGTCATTATCCTCATTATGGTCGCCATGTCAGCCATCCTGGATTTCGTCAACACGCGACGGTCGGAAAAAGCCACCCAGTCGCTCATTTCCAAGGTAGCTATTACGGCTACGGTTATACGCGATGGCCGGGAGCAGGAATTAAAAATCAATGAGATTGTTCCGGGCGACATAGTCCAATTGACAGCCGGCGACATTATTCCGGCAGACTGCGTGGTGCTTACCGCAAAAGACCTGTTCATCAACCAGTCAGCTCTCACGGGCGAATCATTCCCTGTCGAGAAAGAGCCGGCGACCAGTGCGATCGACGCGAAGCTCACTGATACTGAAAGACGCGATCTGGTATTTATGGGGTCGAGCGTCGTCACTGGATATGCGACGGTCCGGGTGGATAAGACGGGCGCATCGACAAAATTCGGCGCCATCGCCGAACGCCTGGCTGCAACGCCAGAGGAAACGGATTTCGAAAAAGGCATCAAAAAATTCAGCTACCTGATCATGCAGGTGACCTTCGTGCTCGTAGTGTTGGTCTTCGGCATCAACGCGTTCGTGCACCGGGGAATTTTCGAGTCGTTCATTTTTGCCCTGGCCATCGCCATCGGCCTGACACCCGAACTCCTGCCCATGATCATCGCCCTGGCCCTGAGCCACGGCTCAATGAACATGTCGAAGAAAAACGTCATAGTGAAAAACCTGTCCTCCATCCAAAACCTGGGCAGCATGGATATCCTCTGCACCGACAAAACCGGCACGCTGACGGAAAACAAGATTACGCTAGTCCGGCACGTGGACTGGTCCGGCCATGATTCGGACGAAGTCCTCTACTACACCTACTTGAACAGCATTTTCCATACGGGAGTTAAAAATCCGCTCGACGGCGCCATCCGTGAATTCAAGCATCTGAGTGTGACGGGATATAAAAAATATGATGAGTTGCCGTTCGATTTCCAGCGCCGGAGGGAATCTATTGTCGTGGAAAAAGATGGCCAGCGAACCATCGTCACTAAAGGCGCCCCGGAATTCGTCATGCCCATCTGCAAAACATACCGCTCAGGCGGACGCGATTTGCCGTTTGACGGATTGAACCGCGAAGCGGCCCAGCACGAATACGACGCACTCAGCCGTGACGGGTTCCGCGTATTGGGCGTATCATACAAACCGGCCCAGCTACAGCCCGGCCCATATGCCAATACAGCAGAGAATGCTATGACCTTCATGGGCTTTGTCGCATTCTATGACCCGCCGAAACAGGACGTGACCGAAGCCATCAGTGAATTGGCTGCCCTGGGCGTGGAGATAAAAATCCTCACCGGCGACAGCGAGCTCCTGACGGAAAAAGTCTGCCGCGATATCGGCCTGCCGGTCCGTGGCGTCGCTACCGGCAACGACCTCCTGCACATGGGCGATGACGAATTGATGCACCTGGCCGACCGGACGACGATCTTTGCCCGTATCGCGCCAGCCCAGAAAGAACGCATCATCCTCATCCTGAAAAAAGCCAGACATTCGGTCGGCTATCTTGGCGACGGCATCAATGATGCACCTGCCCTCCGCGCCGCTGACGTCGGCATCTCCGTAAACAACGCGGTTGATGTGGCCAAAGATACGGCTGACATCATCCTTCTCCAGAAAAGTCTGCGCGTACTGCGTGACGGCGTCATCGAGGGACGCAAGACGTTCCAAAACACCATGAAATACATCCTCATGGGCCTCAGCTCAAATTTCGGCAACATGTTTTCCATGGCCGGCCTGTCAGCCATCTTGCCGTTCTTCCCCATGCTCCCGTCCCAGGTACTGCTGAATAACCTTATGTACGACTCTTCGCAGTTCACCATATCCACCGACAAGGTGGACACGCAGGATATCCAAAAACCTTTGAAATGGGACATAAAATTCATCCGCAAGTATATGTTTGTCTTTGGCCCGATCAGTTCCATTTTTGACTTTGCCACCATTGGCGCCCTGTATTATCTATTTCACCCGGCTGTCCACCAATTCCAGGCCGCCTGGTTTATGGAGTCGCTGGCCACCCAGACTTTTGTGATTTACGTCATCCGCACAAAAAAAATACCCTTTATCCAGAGTTCGCCCAGCCGCCTGTTATTGGCGACTACGCTTGGTTCAGTTTTGCTCGGATGGGTCCTACCGTACATTTTTCTAAATAAATACCTGAAATTTGAACCGCTTTCCTGGGGCATGCTGGCCGCCATCACCGGTCTCGTAATTATTTATTTATTCTGTGTCCAAGCGGTGAAAGTGTGGTTCTATAGGCGAATCGAAAAGTCAGCAACACTGACAAGATAAATCTGCCCGCTATATTACAACGCTTAATCGAGCTGTTTTGTGATAGTGGTTGACATATTTCAGGATTTCCGCTATACTGTTTGGAAACCAAAAAAATCGCACACCATTTTGCATAGGAGACATCATGACGAGTGTTCCTTTCGTGTTGGTCCGCAGTAACGGGAAGAAATTCGGCGATACGAATTTCCTGACTCCCAAGAAAGCGGAAACGACCATCTTGGACGCATTCACCGACCCCCGCTCGCGTTCTAACCTAATGGTTGGCGACCACCTCTACGCCATCCCCACTGAAAAGTTCGCCGAGGGGTTGCCCTGTATGGAGCTCCAATCTCGGGCCACACATGTGTTCCGCATCACGCCCCGCGAGGTGATCTGTGAAAACCATGGGGAACGCGTCACTGCCAAGCGGCCCCGCATTTGAATTCGCTGTATCAGCGACACCATGTATTCAAGGCCTGTCCACAGCGGACGGGCCTTATTTTATTACCCCAAAACATATGGCCAATCCCAGGCCTATTTGATATAATAAAAAACTCAATAATTTACCATATACTCAATGTACAAAAAAACTCCCCTGGCCAGTCTCGTCCACTCATTGGCAATCATCGCGTACGTCAGCGCCGTCGCCGCCTTTATGATGAATGGCTCAAAGGTTTTTGGAGAAGCGGACAACGTCTTCGGCACGGTCGCCATACTTCTCCTGTTCTGCATATCGGCTGCCGTAGTCGGCTTGTTGGTGCTCGGCCGGCCGGCCTATCTCCTCTTCACCGGGCAGCGGCGAGAGGGAATTGTCTTTATGTTATACACCATCGGCTGGCTTGCCGTGGAACTCGTTTGCTACATAGGCATCATGCTTATAATCAGAAATTCATAAATTATGGAGATAAACGGAAAAAAAATGTACCGCACCCGGACCAATAAAATGGTCGCCGGTGTATGTGCCGGACTGGCCAGCTACTTCAATATCGACGTCACCATCGTTCGCATCGTTTTTGTGGCCGTCACCCTGGCGGACGGAATCGGCATCCTGGCCTACCTGGTCCTGGCTATCGTACTGCCGCTCGAGCCGGAAGGGAGTCCGACGGTTGTCCTGCCACCAACCAGCGCCTGGCTCTCCGACAAGCGCAACCTGGTCGCCGTCATCCTGATTAT
This sequence comes from Patescibacteria group bacterium, assembly GCA_041666685.1. Classification (GTDB taxonomy): domain Bacteria; phylum Patescibacteriota; class Patescibacteriia; order UBA10025; family JAHIVO01; genus JBAYGJ01. The sequence continues at coordinate 9,542 of JBAYGJ010000022.1, forward strand.
TATCGGCCTGATCGCACTCCTCAACCAATTCGCTCCCTGGAAATTCTGGCACCTGCACCTGTTCTGGCCAGCCCTCCTAGTCATCTGTGGTGTTTACATAATAATTAAAAAATAATATGCAAGAACAAGCGCAATCAAATCCGGAGGCGCCGAAAATCACGCCGGAACCTCAAACTCCACCGAAAGAAACGGTCAAAGAAATCCACCATCACCATTATCCGGAAAAGACCCGGTTCCAGTTTGGCCGGATTGTGGTCGGGCTGATTATCATATTCGTCGGCGTCGTCTACTTGGCCCAGGCTAACGGCTGGGCCGGCCTCAACGTCAATCTGGACTGGGACCGTCTCTGGCCATTGATCATCGTTTTTATCGGCCTGTCCATGCTCGGCGGGAAAGGCTGGATGTCCGGTACGATCGGCATCATTATCACTATCGCCATACTGGCCATCGCCGCACTGCTCATCTTTACCCCGGCCAACGGTACAAATACCTCAGTGACTACTGATACCATCGCTATCGCCAAAGATGCGGCAGCGACCAGTGCCACCGTGGAAATAAAAGCGGGAGCCGGAACCCTGAATATCAAAGGCGGAGCGACTGACCTGGTTAATGGGACACTGGAGTCGAATGTGACAAAAGCAACCACTGAGTCATCCCTAAATAATTCAATACAAACGGTCACTATCAAAGAGGACTCGATCAGCTGGCACGGCGTCGGCCACAAGACCAACGCCCTTGACCTGATGCTTACTGAAACTCTGCCGATCACCCTGAGCCTGGATACCGGAGCCATGAGCATAAACCTGGACCTGAAACAAGTCAACGCCGAGGCCATCACCATCAACACCGGCGCCTCAAGTATGGACTTGGCGCTCGGCGATATCCCAGCACTGACCAGACTGACGATCGACGGCGGAGCCAGCTCGTTTAATATCAGCCTGCCGGAAGGGGTGGGAGCCAAGATTACCATCGACGCCGGGTTGTCATCAAAAAATTTCCCGAATTTCAAGAAAATCGACGAAAATAATTATGAAACCGAGAATTACTCGACAGCCCAGAAAAAAATAGACATGGACCTGGATGTGGGCGTCTCCAGCATCAATCTCAACTGGCGCTAAATTATCTCCTCACTATAACCAAAAAGACTCCCGAAAAATGGGAGCCTTTTTGTATATTCTTACAGAATAATTACCATGAGCTGGAACCGCCCCGGCCACCGCCGAAACCACCCCGGTCACGGCCACCGCCGAAACCACCTGTGCGTTTCGGGCGATCGGTCATCGGACGAGCCTCGTTCACAACGAGGGCCCGACCGGCCATCTCTTGCCCGTTCAACGTTTCGATAGCTTTGAGCGCTTCTTCGTCAGACGCCATCTCCACGAAGCCGAAGCCCTTGGAGCGACCTGACATACGATCCATGATCACCTGAGCTGAGCTCACATTTCCCGCTTGGGCGAAATGTTCGCGGAGCTGGTCATCCGTAACATTGTAGGAAAGGTTTCCTACGTACAACTTCTTTGCCATGTCATTTTGAGATAACTTAATTAAATTGTGCACCCTACTTAGGCAGACCTTTGCCTCTAATGTTACGAACACATTAGATATCCCTAAAAAGATTCACGCGTATATACTAACAAATAACCGTACCCGTGTCAATGGCCCCGATACATGGCGGAAATACATGGATTTGATAGAATGATGGTAGGCAGATCTCTGCCACATTACAATTAACCTCCAAATACTATGGCTATGCTTGTAGACTGGGAGCGCAACGTCGTCGATGAGGACGGCTTGCTCAATTATTTCTCCTACAGTGAAAAGATGGAAAAATTCTACCCACTGATGCAAAAAGCCCATGAGACCCACCAGAAACAGAGAATGGAACTGAAAATCAAGGGCCGTACCTATGAATTTGTCGTGGATAAGGACGGTACAGGCAGTCTACGGAAAAAACCCATCACCTCTAGCTGGTTTTGATCCCTTGTCCAAAAAACTAAGTTAAAGGGGTTGACATTACTCATAAAATGAGATAGGGTATCTGATTAACTTTACCGTATGAATAAGGCCACAATATCACCGGCAGTCAGCGAACTTATCAAGGTTTTCCAGGACCAGCGCGGTTTTGATGCATTCAAAACGGCTAAAGAGGACCCCCGCGTAAAAACCCATGAAACCGTGGCAAAAGCGGCATTTATGTACGAAAAAGTGCGTAATGCCATTGATTACCAGGAGGAACACCTGATCAGGAAAAATTCCATCGCCCGTATGCTGAAACGGCGGATCCTCATGCGAGAACGCGGCACCAATATTGCCGAACCGCTGATCAGGGAATTGATCCGTGCCGGGTACCTGAAAAACGACTATTTTCCGGTGGCCCGCATCCCGGACATAGAACGGATCATCAATAAGTATGTTGTCCTGACCAAACTCTCCAGCGAACAGCAACTCGACTATAAATCCAGGAACCGCCTGTTCAAATGGATCATTTCCGTCGCCTCATTTGAGCTGGAAGAATACCTCAATCCCTCGATCAAAGACGATGCGCTGGTGGAATGCATGTACAAGATTATCCGGCCGCAGATAGACATTTCGGAAGAGATCGTAAATTCAGAGGATCAGGACATCCAGATTTATATCGCAATCCATAAGGCATTGATCAAATCGGATGCCAGCATGCTGCGGTACCACCTGATCCATTATTACGCACCGGGCTGGCGATATGCCACATCGGCGGAAATACCGACCTATGCCACCTATTTGCCAGGACTCGTCAACCACATTGAACAGCAACTGAACAACCTGACCGCCGACCGGTTATTCCGGTATGTCAGGCGCTTTGCCCCGATCTTCATCACGCTTCGCGACACGCTCAATGAACATGAAGAGCACATCGACCAGTTGCTGAACGAACCGCAAAAACTAGAAATTGCCATCCGCCAAGCTATCGACAAGAGGTACCGCGATGCCAGTACCCGCCTGTCCCGCGGTGTTACACGCAGCATCATTTATATCTTCCTGACCAAGACGGTCATGGCGTTTTTATTGGAACTGCCGTATGAGGCCATATTCCTCCACTCGGTAAAAATCACCCCACTGGCTATTAATGTCATTTTCCATCCCGTTCTCATGTTCCTCATCGCCACGTCGATCCGCGTCCCGGCGACAGAAAACACCGCCCGCATCATCAAAGGCGTCAGTGAGGTCGTCTATAACCCCCCAGAACGGGAAATCCTCGGCACCCGCGAAGAACGCATCCGGACAAGCGGGTTTTTGAATGCAGTATTTACGGGCTTTTACGGCCTGGCGTTTATCATCACTTTTGGGGGCATCATCTGGATGCTGAAGATCTTTGAATTCAGTATTGTCAGCGCCTTTTTGTTCCTGTTCTTCCTGTCAGTCATCAGCTTTTTCGGCTTGCGACTCCGGCACAATGCCAAGGAGATGGTCATGGTGAACAAGCGCCAAGGTGCCGGCGAAATACTGTTCGACTTTTTTGCCATGCCGGTCCTCCGGGCGGGTCGCTGGATCTCCGGCAAGACCAGCCAGATAAACGTGTTCCTGTTTATCATGGATTTTATCATCGAGGCGCCGTTCAAAGTGCTGATCGAGACTGTGGAAGACTGGGTCAGCTTCCAGCGGGAGAAAAAGGACGAAATCATTTAAAACAGGGGTTAAAGGCCGCCCAACTTACCAACCCGCCAGGACAGATTGTCTGGCACTATTTTTTAGTGGGCAATAAATTATCAATGGACAGAAATTCTCTTTTCTGCTATAATAAAAAATGTTAATTTTGTTGAGTTAAATTCATTAGTAAGTAACAGACAAAATTAGCCTTTGGTTAGGGCAATTTCATCAAAATAGTGAATTTTTTCTCCAAGGGCAGCAAAAAACGAAAACCAACTTTGTTTGGGGGTAAGACGGCCAAAAATATTGATTGGCCAGCCCTGCCAAAACTCCTCACAATCAAACAGGTCTGTGAGATTCTTGACGTCCATCCGAATACCCTCCGCAATTGGGACGAATCGGGTCGGTTGAAAGCGGTCCGGGTCGGCGCCCGCAAGGATCGGCGGTATGAAAAAGAGTCTATCAGAAAAACATATCTCCAGCAGCGCCCCGCACAACCCGAACACCCGGATGTAAAATTACCGGCCCCCAGCGAAGGAGGCAAATATGTCCTGAAACCTGGCTGGTCCTCAAGCAAAATAAAACTCCTGTTTATCAGTAAGAAATTTTCTGTATTTGTCTACTCAACCGTACTGGTTGCGTTCGCCTTTTTCATTATCCAGTCATTTTTCTTTGCCAGAATTTTCGTAGTGCAAGCCGAGGTCACCCAGGCTCAGCCCAGATTACTGACCCTGGAACCTAACGCGGCCTCAGGCTGGGAAAACCCCCACCAGGCCAAGCACCCGGATATCCTCACCACGGGCGACCTCCCATCATTTACCAATAAAAATTCCGCCACTTACACCAACCGGCCGGTGGTAGTAAAAGGGGAAACGACGGATGTCCCGGCGGTAGCAGCGGATCCGCCTAACGCTTTACCGACCGAGGAGCCGACAGTCGTGCCGCCCGACAACGCAACGGCCATAAATTCATCTCCTTCCCCAGAACCCGCCCCGACCACCGAAACAGTCCCGCTCACGCAGATCGACCCGAACCTGGAACTGAGCGGCTTCAAACTGCCCGGCGAGATTTCAAAGGACAGCCTGCTCAATAATGCGACAATAGTAATTTCATTTGGCGGAGATTCCTTCCCCAACAATGAAGATGTCATTACCTTTTCATATTCATCGGATGCCGGCAACACATGGGAAATGCTGGATTCCTTTGCCATGAGCACCAAAGTCAGCAACGCGACGCATGGAGGATACTGGGAGTTCCCGGTGACAGAAAAAATCAACTCTATCCAAAACTTAGACAAGCTGCATATCAAAATAAACTATAACTCCGTCCCTGGCCCGCAGCCGTCAACGGCCTATGTCGACGGCGCCAACCTGCGCGTTACTCTCATTGAGCCCCCCTCCGAAAAAACAGTCGATAAAATCGAACAGAGCGTAACGCTCACAAAAAATGCTTTTTCAGTAAAAGAAACACCGACTCTGGACGTAGCGGTGGAGGAAAAATCAAAACTGGCTTTCCTGGGAGGTAAGTCAACCAAGCGGGAGGTAAAATCAGTCACTCTGACAGACCCGGCCGGGAAAAAACGGCAAGTGGACGCAGAAATAACCAATACGACCACTGATGGGGTGACCACTGCCGCATATGCCATCAATCCAAAAGACCTGCCTTCAGCAGGGCTGTATTCCGTCACCGCCACCATTGAACAAAATGGATACACGAAGGAAGTGACAGAAAACTTCATCTGGGGCGCATTGGCCATGAATCCTGACCAATCCACCTATAAGAAAGGTGATACGGCCACGTTTTCCATCGGAGCCCTGGATGAGCATGGCGGCATCGTGTGTGACGCCGATGTCGTACTGACCATCACCGACCCACTTGGTAAAACAACAATCAAACAGACGGCGGACAAGACTATCGAAGTTACGGATTTTTGCGGCAAAAAAGAATTGTACCTGAAACCGGACCTCGTCGCCAAGGAAAAACTCACACGGTCCGGCACATACCGACTTGATTTGACTGCTACGGTACACGGCAGCGCGAGCTCACTATCCGATACGATCATTGTTAAAGAAAAACCGGAGTTCACCATCAGCCGTTCCGGCCCGACCCGCGTCTTCCCGAACATCTACCAGCCCATGAAACTGGAATTGACCGTACGCGACGATTTCAAGGGCACTATCCGGGAATCATTCCCGGCGGATTTCGACATCAAGCCGGAAAACGGCGGGTACAATTTGCC
>JBAYGJ010000023.1:0-14780 GCA_041666685.1 Patescibacteria group bacterium
TAACCATAGACGTAAACGGCGGAGACTATATCAGGTAACCATATGGGCTTGGAACAACACGGGCATCAATTCAATGAAAACGGGCCAGGCAGCGTCTGGCAGCCTTCACCTGAATCACGGATCATCCACCCTGAACATTCAACTGTGGTCGGCGAACTGTTGTCGGACGAACATTTTGACGTGTATGTCCGTTATGGATATGCGCGGGCCCTGACCTCCGGGTCCACAGACGAAGAATTTACGTTCTGGAAAGGATTGTACGAAAAGATGCAAACGGAGCGGGTGGGCGTCGCCCGAACAAACCAGTTTGACATGCTCATCGCGAATGTCGAAAAAAACGGACTCGCCTCGACACCGATACCGGTCGATGAACGGTACGGCCTGCTCGACGGCTCGCATCGCCTGGCTCTGTCCGCAGTCTATGACGCCCGGCCGGTAGTGGCTGTATACGATACGCCGTCCCATTCCTACGATGAAAAATGGTTCGTTGAAAAAGGATTCGCCCAGGAAGAAATCCAGGAAATTCAAAAGGTGAGGAGCGAACTGCAAGCAAAATATTCCTCGTCAAAACCAGATACGTACATTGCCATCGTCTGGGGAGTGGCCCTGGACTACTGGGAAGAAATAGTCCACACTCTCAACGCCAAACAGCTTCGGCGGGCTTTCATCAAGGATTTTAAGGGGGAAATCCAGCATTTCATTATGGATTCGTACAACAATGACGGCATGCAGGCGGATCGGATCAGGGACAAATCAGCCAGACTCTCAGCAGAGAGCTCAAAAGTCGGCATACTGGCCATTGATGACAACCCTGAACAGGTCAATGCCTTCAAAAAAAATATCCGGGCTCAGATTTCCAAAAAAATGGATAATTACTTTTTTGATAACATCATCCATGTGGTTGATGACCAGGCTGAGGGCCAGGCATTGCTGCAGAAACATGATATTAAAAATTAAACAAAATTTATGGCACATGCACTTTTACCTGTGGCAGTTCACATTTTCTTCCAAAAAGACGACAAAATCCTGCTGATGAAAAGGCAAAACACCGGATTCAAAGACGGCTCATGGTCCATACCGGCCGGACGGCTCGACGAGCACGAATCTATCCGTTCAGGCGCTATACGTGAAGCCCATGAAGAAGTCGGAGTGACCGTTCAGCTGTCTGACTTGAGTGAGCCGCTTCTGATGCATCATCATGACGAACGCGGCGAACGGCTGTACGCTTTCTTCCTGTGCCAAAAATGGAGCGGAGAATTCACAAACAACGAACCGGACAAATGCGCCGGACTGGGCTGGCACGCCCCTCAAGCATTTCCGCCTGAAATAGTCCCGCACATCAAAACAGCCTACGAAAATCTCATGGCCGGAAAACAGTACGCCGAATACGGTTTCGCCTCATGACCCGCGTCATTCTCATACGACATCCGCAAACCACCAACGACCTGTATTTACCGATATCACAGGACCACGTGGACGCCGGCCTGACTGAAGCCGGCCGCCAAGCGGCAGCAGCGCTGAAACTAAGACTTGCCAGCGAACCTGAGACTGGCCGGATTTTTGTTTCCCCGCTCATGCGGGCGAGGGAAACGGCTCAGACCCTCTACCCTGGGAAGGCCATTGAAATAATTGATGGATTCCGGGAAATTGACAAAGGATTCCCGGCCTGGATCGCGGCACATCCTGATCACGCCGATCTGACCACTAAACAATGGGAAGATCAGTTCAATGCTGGGGCCAACCTACCTAATAAACTTCAATTCCCATATCCGTCAGGAGTAACGGTTAGCTCGTTCATGAAAAGTGTATGGAAAATTTTCCTGGAGACGGTCGAAGATTGCCATGCGGACACCATTGCTATCATCAGCCACAATGGTCCGATAAAATCAATCCTGTCTATGAGCCAGAATGATCCGGCCCAGTACTACCGGCATTCAATCGAATACGCGTCCTATTCAGTCATTGAGCGTAGCGGAGGAAAATGGCGCATTATTGGAATGAACAAATAAAAAAAGGGATCCACAAATGGATCCCCGTTCAGAACAATTGAATCCGGGCGTATCATTTTACAGTGATACTGCGGCTTTCTGTATGGCGTCTCGCTTAGCCTGAAGCTTGAAACTGCCCTGGCCAGTCGCCACCAGATGATTGCCCGCATAAATATCGCAGTAGTAGGTCCGATCCCCGTGATCCACAGTTTTACGAAAATCATACCGTGCCGGCTGCTCAAAACGCTGGCGAATGTCCCGTTCGCACTTTTCCTGGCTAACCTCCAGCGAAAACGCTACACCTGGGCGCCAGGCGGCCACATCCGACATTTCCGGCGGTTTCAGGATATGCTGCAAGACAAACGTACGGACGGCTTCATAGCCATGCTCCAGAAAAATGATGCCAATTATGGCCTCCATCGCGTCGGCCAAAACGTGTTCATTATTCGGGCTGGACTCGGGACCAGCGCAGACAAACTCCTGGATCCCAAATTTCTCCGCTACCTCAGCCAGATGAGAATTCGATACGAATCCTGATTTGAATTTCCGCGAAGACCCGGGAAACTTGGCCGAGTTCATTTCGCAGTACTCCCGTACCGCCAGCTCAAGCGCCGCGTCCCCAAGATATTCCAGAGTGGTATTTTCAGGCTCATCATGGGGATGAATAAGCTTATAGCTGGAGTGCGTCAATGCGACACGCAGCCATTCCGGATCAGAAAATGTGACCTGCAGCCGCTCCTGTAAAACACTGAGCTCATCACACGTTGGGAAAGAACTCCGTTGCCTGATATCAGCCATGTGCTACTCCTTCGGTTTTTGCCTCTTTTTTGAATATCACGTCATTGTACTCTGCTGCGCTTAGATGTCAAATACAAAGCATCAGCTGACAATTGCCGAGTCATGTTAACTTATTGGGTTGGCTAAATACCCTAAAACGGCAGGGTAAAATTCACCGATGCGGTCGGCTTTGCCTCCCATTTCGACGTGTCCAGGCGTATCACCTGTTCCTGTGCGCCGTTAAATATTTTTACCTGTTTGTTCTTCAGGGCATACTCATACACATCCTTCGTGATGCGCACATCGTCGATGCAGTATTTTTTTATCTTTTCCAACTCTCCCTGTTTCCACCAGCGGATGGCGTCCAGACCGTTGGCTGATTTTTTTGCCCCCAGTGTCGCCGTCGCAATTGCGTTCAACGACACGCGCCGGCCGAGGGACTTTACCACTTCCTTCATCAGATCAAGTGACGGCAGCTTGAATAAGTCCCCACGGTAATATTGGTTCAATACCGGTATGTCAAAATGGTCCTGATTGAACCCAATGATCTGGTCAGCCCGCTCCATAAGAGGCCACAATCTGTCCAATTCATGCTCCCAGAATGAATGGTAGGTATCTGTCGCATATTCGTAGGCAATGACGACTGATACTTTTAACGCCGCCGGATCCGGGCTCCCCGCCTCCTCAAAACTGTTCTGAGTCTCTATATCAAATACGATTTTATTCATGGCTTTTCGGTCAAATTATTGGTATAATTTCCTACACATAATGTATATTTTCCCTTATTTAGCATCTCTTGTCAAAGTATATGGGAACAATCAGCTGGTCTGATTTCGAAAACGTCGACATCCGTGTCGGTACCATCACCCGGGCAGATACTTTCCCCGAGGCGAAAAAACCGGCCTACAAGCTCTGGATAGACCTGGGTCCTGATATCGGCATAAGACAATCCAGCGCCCGAATAACGGATTTTTATTCAACAAATGATTTGGTCGGCAAGCAGGTGATATGCGTAACGAATTTCCCGCCTAAACAGGTCGGGCCATTTACATCCGAAGTACTGACCACGGGTTTCGTGACCGCAGACGGGAAAGTAATTTTAGCCCAGCCGGAACGGAACGTGCCAAACGGCTCTAAACTTGCATAACATGAAAAAATATTTACTGGGAACAGTCGTTTTCATCTGCGGCGCGGCCGTGATGATATATGAGCTGGTCGGCTCGCGGGTACTGGCGCCGTATGTCGGCACGTCGATCTTCGTCTGGTCCAGCCTCATCGGGGTGATCATGGGCAGTCTGGCGCTGGGATATTGGCTGGGCGGAAAAATAGCCGATAAGCAGGCGGAGCCCGGCAAATTGGCGTTGATCATCTTTTCCGCAGCCGTTGTCATCGGAGTAACGGCTGTCATAAAGGATCTCTTTCTCACCTGGCTGACCACCGGCAATGACAATATTCAGGTCAATGCAGTCATTGCTTCACTGGCGCTCTTTTCCGTGCCCAGCGTGATGTTGGGCGCCGTCTCGCCATACGCGGTCAAACTCCGCATGACCGATCTCGGAACCTCCGGTCGGACAGTCGGCAACCTGTATGCCATCTCCACGGTCGGCAGTATCGTGGGCACGTTTTTGACCGGCTTCGTCCTGATCCCTGCTTTCGGCAACACTCGGCTGTTTTATGGGCTCGCCACCCTGCTGATCCTGACCTCACTGGCCCTCTCCCTAGGCAGAAAAAAAATCACCAAGATGGCCCTCTTGGTTTTCGGGATTGGCCTGGCGATAACCGCACCATCATATATCAGTTCACAACGCCCAATCGACCTTGATACGCAGTACAATCGGGTCTGGATCTATGACACCACTGACAAGGAAAAAACGCAACTGCCCATCAAGGTGATGCAAACCAACAACGAAAGCAGTTCGGCAATGTTCCTAGAAAGTGATGAGCTAGTTTTTGAATACACCAAATATTACCGATTGGCCGACCACTTTGTACCGGGACTGACTAGTGCTCTCATGCTGGGCGGTGCGGCCTATTCTTACCCCAAGGATTTCCTGTCCAAACATCCGGCAGCTACAATCGATGTAGTCGAAATTGACCCGAAATTGACCGAACTGGCATACCTGTATTTCAAACTCCCACATGACAGCCGCCTGACGACGTATCATGAAGATGGCCGGACATATCTCAACCGCACTACAAAAAAGTATGATGTCTTTTTCGGCGACGCGTTCCGCTCGCTGTACTCGATCCCTTACCAACTGACAACGATCGAATCAGTCAGGAAAATTTATGGGATACTCAATGACGGCGGCGCAGCCATCATCAACGTCGCCTCGGCCATAACCGGTACCCGGGGGGAATTTCTCCGTGCCGAATACCACACTTTTGCCGATGTCTTCCCCCAGGTCTACGTTTTGGCGGTCCGCGATCCAAAAAAACCCGACGTTCCGCAAAACCTGATTTTATTGGCTCTAAAAACAAGCGCCAAGCCGGCTTGGACCAGTGACCAACCCGAATTAAATGGCTACTTATCGCACATTTTCCCGGCTTCCATTCCCACCGACATTCCGATTCTGACCGACGACCACGCACCAGTAGAATACCTAATCAATAAAGTCATCTAATATGGAACGAGCGGCTGTCCAAGGCCTGCAAAAAACTGCCTGGTTTGGCCGCATCGCAATTGTTTTTATCTACGTGTATTTCGGCGTGTTAAAAATTATCGGAGCAAGCCCGGCCGAAGAAATTGTCACCCAATTGCATGCCCACACCGTGCCATTTATCCCGATAAACGCGTTCTTGGTTCTGCTCGGCGCCGTTGAGGTGGCTATTGGACTGTTGTTTCTCTGGCCGAAAATTACCAAAATTGCCATCAGCATATTTTTAATTCATATGTTTACCACCATCCTGCCGCTTGCGGTCCTGCCCCACACCTCCTGGTCCAGTTTCGGCGTGCCCACGCTGGCTGGGCAGTACATCCTGAAGAATGTCGCTCTGATCGCGCTGGTATCCTGTATAATAGCTATTAATACATTTGTTATTAAACAAAAAAACTATGGAACTGCTTGACGTAGTCAATGACAAAGACGAAATTATTGGCAAGGCTGACATCAAAAAAGCCCACGCAGAAAAACTGCTGCACCGGATCGTTCACGTGCTGATCATGAACCATACTGGGGAGATGGCGCTGCAAATGCGCAGCGCGCAAAGGCATTTCTGTCCGCAGCACTGGTGTACGGCAGTCGGCGGCCACGTCCAGAGCGGCGAAACGTATGAGCAAGCCGCCATCCGCGAATGCCGCGAAGAAATCGGGACGACCATCCCAAAAATGAAAAAAACCTTCTACGACCTTTACCGCCACGAACAGCAGGGGGATAAATTTCTTACCACGTTTGTAGCTACCTATGACGGGCCATTTTACCCAAATCCGGAGGAGGTCGAAAAAATCGTCTTCTTTAAAATTGAAAAAATTAAAGACATGATCAAGGCCGGTGAAAAATTCCACCCAGAATTGCTGTTTCTGCTCAATAAACATCTATAGCCCGGCATTGCTAATCAAGCATTTATCAGATACCATTACCCGCATCTATGGGTTTAACGGATTTACTCATCAATACATTCACTTCAGTAATCGACAAGCTCGGCTATCCGGGCGTTTGGCTGCTGATGGTTTTTGAGAGCATGATTTTACCGGTACCAAGCGAGGCGGTCATGCCATTCGCCGGCTTCTTATGGTTTGACCACAAGATGTCCTTTTTCATGATCGCCCTAGTGAGTACGTTTGGCAGCATTGTCGGTTCGCTCATCTCCTACTGGATCGGTGCATACGGTGGCCGGCCCCTAGTTAGGAAATTCGGCAAATATCTCCTCCTGAACGAGCACCACCTGGACAAAACACATGAATTTTTTATGAAATATGGGGATAAAACTATTTTTTTCAGCCGATTCATTCCTGTCGTCCGGCACCTTATTTCTATCCCGGCCGGCATCGGACGGATGAACCTGAAAAAATTCATCATCTACACGATAATCGGTGCCGCATTATGGAACAGTCTGCTGGCCTATCTGGGTTATCTGCTCGGGAGCAATTGGGAAATAATCAGGAAATATTCGGAGATTTTGGATATCATCATCGTGGCCGGCATACTGTTTAGCGTGGGATACTTCATCTACAAAATGAAGCGAAGCAGAACAATTCCTGCCGACCCGCCTCCCAAGGGACAGTAACGGATATTTGAAAACATCTACATAACCTTACAATCCATATGATAAAATTCTTTCCGATACTTTTGCTGGTGGCCGGCGGTATTACCCTGACGGCTGGCGATATATTCATGAAGGAATGGGTGAATTCTAATCGGCGCTTATTTTATCTCATCGGGCTGGTCATATACATGATCGGCATGCTGTTCCTGGCACAGAGCTTCAAGCATAAAAATATTGCCGTCGCTTCAGTGATGCTGGTCCTGTTCAATGTCATTTCATTATCCATCGTCAGCTGGCTGTATTTCAAGGAAGGCCTGACTGGCTGGCAGCTATTTGGAATTTTGTTGGGGCTGTCATCTGTCGTGGTACTCGAGCTAACCGGGAAATCGGCCTAACCCATGTTCAATCTCTGGAAATTGTTCCAACCACTCAAAATATTTATTCGGACCATTACGGGACAGGGCAACATCCCGACTGGCCCATGCATAGTCACCAGTAACCATGAAGGGCCTCTGGATACGGCAATAATCATGTGGGTGCTCAAACGAAGCGTCCGGTTTGTGGCTGCTCGGCACCTCATGGGCACAAAAGGCCTCATGGGTTGGTACCACCGAAAAGTATTATTTTCCCTGGGTCAAGCCATCCCGTCTGGCGAACACTGTATTGAAGCGTGCCGAAAAGTTTTACACCATGGGCAATCAATCGGAATTTTCCCCGAAGGCGACATACATCCCAAATTACGCCAGTACCGGATACATACAGGCGCAGTGGTGTTATCGCACCTGACGCAAATCCCCATCCTCCCAGTTCGTATTGAAAATTCCAGCCGGCTGTGGCCGATTTATCCGCTTTGGAAAATAAAATTCTGGCGGCTGCGATCAATAACAGTTACAATCGGCCAACCGATTTTACCGCCGATACAGAACCGGCAGTTTTCCCGCTCACACTACCAGTCTCTCAGTGATACGCTGATAGATAACATTGTGCATATGAGTAATAATGAGAATAGCTGATTGAGACCTAAAATTTTTTCCGTATTTTTCTCCGACAGCCCGAGTACTCTTAAAGGGATAGCGAATTAAGCCCGTAATCATTGACTTACTACGGCCCTTATGGTACCATTACCTGTCGATAGGAAAGAAACCAACAGAAAGCAATCACCTATGGTTTTGGCCAATCGCATCAGAATGAATTCTGCCAGCCTGCAAAAGGCATTTCCTGAAGTGTACAAGGAATTCTTTTCCAAGTGTTCGACCGTGGTTTCTGCCCCAGGGTCATTTTTTTGGTCGGCGGGACTGGCAGTCCTGTACGGCGGGACTGGCATTATCCAAAAAATTCCCCAGCGTGTCTATGTTGGAATTGAAAAAGACGGCAGCGAAGACATTAAGTATGGCGATTATATCGCCTATGCACCGCACCAGCAGCAGTTTGAAATGTTTTTCCATGACCGGAATTTCGAAGTAAGGTTCATAAAACTCCTCAACCAGCTCCGCCATACTTTTCCAAAACCGGTTTCAGGAAAACTGCATATCCTGTCGGAGGTACCCCGCGGCGCCGGACTAAACCAATCCGGAGCAATTAACATTGCTATTGCCTCACTATTTGCCATTGAGACTGACTTAGCCACTCCAGCCAAACTCCTACAGCTGACTACTACAAAAACCCCGGAAATTATGGCTGACAAGACATTCCAGGCAATGCTGCGCTTTGCCTGGAAACTGGAGTCATGTTCACATGACGACGTCGGCAGTGCATCTGCGCCGTTCGCCTCTTTCATCGAGTCTACCACGCCTTTGATTTTCTTCTCCGAGCGCCGGTCTGACAGTTTTCAGCAACACCCAAATACCAGAATGCCCTCTGACATCCAAGGGCACCATGAAGTTTTCGATGACATCGCCTGGAACGGCTACCGCTTAAAGGACTTATGGCATTGGCAGAACGACCTGACTTGGCCGATAGACTACGGGCTCTTTTACCTGGGCCAGCAAAAACACAGTGGCGTGTACCTCAAGCCCATGCGCATCGTCAAGGAAAATTTCAAAGAACTGGAAAAATTTGTTTCCGGTGACCTTAAAAAATTCTATGAGGCGCCCGACGAAGCAATCCCGGCCTTCATTGACCTGACCAATACCAACCACCAACATGGGTATTGGGAGCATTGCGTAGACTTCTTGATTATTTTGTCCGTTAAAGCAATCTCAGATCTGAAAAAACTCATCGAGAACGGCACCTCTGAATCACTAGATGAACTGTGCGACACGGTTGCGCTGCAGGAAAAAGTATACGAATTCTTCACCAAAGGGCTCCCTACATCTGGCGAAAAAGACACGTTGAGTCATATCAAACAACTTTTAACGGACAAAAACAATAACGGACTCCGAAGCATCCGTTTCTTGCCTGACCGGCCGGACGGCGGCGGAGACCTGCTCTTTATCGCTCCCCAGGGCTTTCTCCAGGACAACCTGGAACAGTTCCAAAGTGCACTGCGGTCGCACGTTAGCCCTTTGGCGCGACTTGATTATGCCTCATGGATTGACGGCGAGGAATCGGGCGGCATCTGTATCGAGCAGGATTTCCGTCATACTATTTTTTCTCCCTATGTCACTCACGGTACAATCGGTGTCAGAGAATGGCACGCTGACACGACACCGATTCAGCGAATTTATTCGCAAGAGTCATTTGAAAAAAAACGTAAAGACCTAGACCTACTGCTTGATCCATTTGAGCATAAAATATACATCAAGGGGAAATTGCTGAACTCAAAAGACATTAAGTCGGCCAAGGGTACTATTGATATATTGAAAATTCTCCTGAACCATCTCAATGAGGATGTCCGGGCATCAGACCTGCCGCCCTCAGCCTATGTGGAACGAAATGAAATGCAGAGCAAGATCGTCACCCCCCTCTGTTCGGTATTCCACTCCATGGCCGGGTACAAACTGCCCCTACATTTACAGGGCGGACTACGCAAGAATTTTACCATCAAATTCGAAACGCCAAACTTTTCTATCGGGTTAGTAGAAAAACAGCTGTAAACACGGCAAAAAAACAAACCCCCACTCCGGTGCCAACCCGGGGTTTTTCTTTTTTTCTCCCTTAGTTTTCGCCGGCCTGAAAATATAGGATAAAAATGCCGATAAAATATAGGTTATTTTCAAAAACACCTGTTATGGCTGGCAAAAAATATTGAGTTTTTCCAAGGGGCGTCTGGATTTAAGGTTACGGTTCTCGCGCTAGCAAACGAGGGTACTGTCTCTTAAACACAGACATTAAACAGTCCATTAACAATCAAAGAATCAACCATAGGAGGACTTGCATCATGAGTACATTACTTATTACATTGGCGGTCATAGCGGTACTGGCCCTCATTCATTATGTCCAAACATGTAATCCGGACATTGAACGGAAAAATATCGCTGACCATCTCAGAAGACACAAAGAAAAAAACCCGAACCAGAAAGGCAAGGAAATTGCTGACAGCATCAACGCAGGCCTGGATAGCATCATGCCGAGTTACGAATACCACGACACCGTCGTGGCCAAACTAATAATCGGCCTGTTTAATTTGGCCCTGACCCCCCTGCGCCTGATTACCATGGGCTTTGTATGGCTTATCTGTTTCTTGCTGCAAGTTATCGCTGACGCCAAGGCAACAATCAGTGCCAATTTTTCAGAAAAAAACGGCAACCGGCCTGGCGATCTTGCGAAGGGGCTCATGCTGGCATTTATCGTCATGATCATCCTCGCAGTCCTGACGGTGGCCAACTTCGAGATACTGAAGATCGGCCTGCCGGCAATCATGGCCGCTGACAAAGCCCCGATTCATATTCTCGGTATGAATATCTACGCCATCAACGTCCTGGCGATCGTGATAATCATGGGCGGATTCATCATGAGCCTGCTGGCCCACGAATTCCGCAGCAATACTTCCCACTTCGTAGAAAAATCAAGCTTCAAGTCCCTGCTAATGCTTTTTGGCCTGCTGGCACTATGCGGCGTCGAAGCAATCATTGCGGTCAAAAGGACAGAGTACGTGGGCGACGCAAATATTCTGAACACCCTACCGAACTTCGCCGTCGGCTTCATCTCCTTCATCGTCCCGTTCATCGCTGCCATATGCTTTGAATACATGAGCGCCTACCTCCCCTGGATGCTCGATGTCATGACGCTGATCGTCGTCGGTATTCTGTGGCTGCCATTTCTCTTAGCTGACGTAATAGTATCGTTACTCATGGTACTGGCACTCATGCTGCTGGCACTAGTATCCTCGCTATTCCGGATGGGTGGCGATTCGGTCAAGTCGATGATCAAAAAATCCGGGCAAGTAAAGCCGCCCAATGCAAACCTGGCAGTCACTGCGCCGCTGCCCACGGAAGGAAGGTTGTAACATGAAATCAGTATTCTATATCTCAATCGGCTGCCTCTGCCTAGGAGTGCTCTCATGCTCCCAAGTCATTGTTGAGCAGCCCCGGTTTCTCATCGTAATATTCGACACGTCATCGTCAATAAACCAAAGGGCTCTGGATGAGGGTAAGACATTCGTGGCCGACCGGCTGCTGCCACTGCTGCGAGGCGGAGACAAACTAGCTGTCATGACGATCAGTGCAAACTCCTTTGACCCTCAGGATTCCGGCCAGTTCTACGTCTTGCAGTCATCACCGTTCTACCTCGACATCAAGATTGATTCGTTGAATGCCCAAATCGTGCGGCAGGCTCACCAGACAATCATGTCGTTGCGTATCCAGCCAAAAATTTCTGCCAGCGATATATTGGGCTCAATTGCCAAGGCCAGCACGTACTTCAACGAAGACACTCTCTCCGAGAAGGTCTTGATCATCATCAGCGACCTCGAGGAAAATGTCTGGCGCCAAGGCCTGGTCGAAAAAATCAAGCTGACCGGCGTCCGCGTGTACGCGCTCTTCGCCAGCCATCGGTTCAAGGGCATCACTGATGACTTTCAAGCCTACCAAGACAAGAAGGTGTACTGGGAGAAGCTCCTCCACTCGATGGGTACTACGAACTCATTCATTTGGGACGATGACATCTCCCGCATGAAAATGGACATGCTCGTTGCCCTGCTTGAGAAGAAGTAGTATTGTCCTTTGTCACCAAACTCTTAAAACGTCCCGCATTGATGGCAGTGCGGGATTTTTTTCTAAAAAATTTTACGCCATGCAGGCCGCTAGGTAAACGAAAACTTTCTATTTTAGTTCTATAGTGTTCGCCCACCTCAACTGACATCTTGAAAATAGAACATAAACGCCCTATAAACACTAACTTTGGCATTATAAAAATATCAAGGATGGATGGTTATTATGAAAAGGTTATTAGGCGCACTCAGCGACCCCTTTGGGATTACTGACGACTCATACATGGTAACTGGGCAGTTCTAATTTTTCATCCTTAGGCTGGGAAGCTATCTTACTGCCTCATTTTCTCCTAATAAAAAAGCCCCTCGCGCTATCGACCATGCGTCTGGGGCGGTGAAGAAATTTGCATAAATAATGATGTGTCCATCGTCCAGCCAGACCCGAAAGCAGGACAGCCTGTAAAGAGGAATTCGCCAGAGGCAGTATCACCTTCCCTGTGGGCTAGTCAGGTACTCCGATATCCTTCTCTCACCCCGTTTGCAGTGGCGGGGCCGCCTCGAACCATCAGGCTCAGTTCTAAGAGATAGTCGATTGACCTGGCACAAGTTGCCGTCAGTTGACGGTCTTGCCTTTGCTGGAGCGGCTGCACGTTACCCGATTCTTTCAATTCGCATCCCCCTCTTGTGAGGACTTCGACGACATATCAATGATTATGCAAAGTACAGATACTATCAGCGTACGCTTTTTCCCCATGCCCGTCAAAATAATTACACAGCAAGCTTAAAAGGGATTATACTGACAGTATGCATACTGGCGAAAAATCCGGCGAAACAAAACCGCGTCATATCGACAAATGGGCAGTTACTCTTTCGCTGACGGCTGTCTGCCTATTAGCACTGACGATGTGGGCTTGGCAGGTCACAAATTCCCACACGGACCAGGAGCCGAATTTTATCACAAACGCTTCACACGCCGCCGATTTCGGCGCCACAAAAAGTGCTGGCGCAACAAATACTGAAACCACCACGCTGATCGCCGTTGGCGACATTATGGTATCCAGGTACGTGGAAGAGAAAATGATACATACACGTGATTGGCGGTATCCTTTTTTACAAACCGCCGCTATCACCTCCCGGGGCGAAATAATTTTTGGCAATCTCGAATCGCCGCTGGTCAGCGGACCCATTGTGGAGACGGACGGAATGTCGTTCCGTGCTGACCCGCGGGCAGTCTCTGGCCTGTCCTATGCCGGATTCAACGTCCTGTCATTGGCCAACAACCACATGAAAAACAAGGGCGGTGCCGGCATTACCTCAACCATTACCACACTGGATCAGGCGAATATCCTGCATGCCGGCGCGGGGCTGGACGATGTCAGTGCCCGCGAGCCGGCAATAATCGAAAAAAATCGGATAACATTCGGCTTCCTTGCTTATACGGACAGTGCCTTTACACCCGCACCCTACGAAGCCACGCCGACGAGGTCTGGCTCGCCGTTCTTAAATGAAAAAACTCTGGCTGACGACATTACCAAATTAAAACTTCGGGCGGATGTTGTTATTGTTTCGATGCATGCTGGGACAGAATACCAGGACGTGCAAAACCAAAAACAGATCAACTTCGCCCACCAGGCTATAGACCTGGGCGCCCAAGTCGTCATCGGACATCATCCGCACGTTGTCCAACCAGTCGAGTACTATCGTGACGGCTATATCCTCTATTCGCTGGGAAATTTTGTTTTTGACCAGATGTGGTCAGAGAAGACGCAGGAGGGGGCGATAGCGACCATCACGTTCTCTGGCATACAACCAATAAGCCTCAAAATTACGCCGATTAAAATTTTTGAATATGCCCAGCCTAGGGTGATCGAGGGCACGGAAGCTGACGCAATCCTGATGAGGATGGATAGTTTTACAAAATAGATGTTTTATGATATAATCAACGCACCATAATAGAACAAAAATGAAAATCATTCCCGAAAATTACAAAAGTCATCATCCCGGCCGCCGGCTTTGGGACGCGTTTTTTGCCTTTTACCAAAGCCATGCCGAAAGAAATGCTCCCGATTATCGACAAACCGGTCATCCAATTCGTAGTAGAGGAAGCAGTCTCGGCCGGCATCAAAGACGTTATCATAGTCACCAGCTGGCAGAAAAGGTCCCTCGAGGACCATTTTGATTATTCTCTCGAGCTTGAGCGCCAATTGGAATCATCCGGCAAACTAGAGATGCTGAAGGAGATACGGCACATACCTGAATTGGCAAACTTCATCTATATCAGGCAAAAAGGCCCCTACGGCAACGCTACCCCGGTCATTTCTGCCCGTCATCTGGTCGAACATGAACCATTTGCCGTGTTATGGGGAGACGAATTTTTCCACAGCAATCCATCGCGTTTGAAGCAAATGATGGAGGTGTACGAAAAATACGGACACTCGGTCATCAGCGCGGTTCGGATACCAGATAAAAAAGATGTCTCAAAGTATGGCATAGCCGACATCGAGCCGATTGAAGATAATGTTTTCCGGATCAAATCTTTAATCGAGAAGCCAAAACCTGAAGAAGCCCCTTCCAATCTGGCTACGCACGGCGCCTACATTTTGACGCCTGGCATCATCCAGTCCCTTCGTAAACTTCAGCCCGGAAAAGATGGCGAGCTTTGGCTGGTTGATGCGATCCGCGATTTGATGACCCGGGAGCCGGTGTATGCCTGTGAAATA
>JBAYGJ010000024.1:0-14431 GCA_041666685.1 Patescibacteria group bacterium
CTGTCGTATTTCGACATTTTTGACTATCCATTGACCCCGATGGAGATTTGGAAATGGCTGTATGTCGGTGATCAGGCTGAAATACCGGAATTAAAAGAAGTGATGTTATTTGATGTCATGACGCTGTGCCAGGAGAGCGCGTGGCTGAAAAATCACATTGAGGAGCAGGACGGATTTTATTTTTTAAAAGGCAGGAAAGGTATTGTCACTATCCGCCAGCAGCGGTATCTCTGGGCAGAGGATAAATTCCACCGGGCGATGAAAGTAATCAAGTGGCTGCGCTGGGTGCCGTTCGTCCGGATGATCGGCGTCTGCAATACGCTGGCCTACAACAACAGCCGCCGGGGCGGGGACATCGACCTGTTTGTCATCACCAGCCGACATCGGACATGGCAGGTCAGGTTCTGGGTGAACAGTATATTGAAACTGTTACGACTGCGTCCTACTGCGGAGAATACTCAGGATAAACTGTGCTCGTCTTTTTTTGTGGACATTGACCATGTGTATCTGGAGAAGCTGGCAATCCAGGATGACATCTATTTGCCGTACTGGGTGACGCAGGTGTATCCGGTGTATGATGAAGGCGCGTATACAACTTTTGTTCAGGCGAATGAATGGGTCCGGCAGGCTTTGCCGAACTGGCTACCTATCGAGCCGGTTGGCCGCCGTCAGGTGAAAGCCTATCGATGGGCAAAGAGAATGAAAGAATTGTTTTTCTTTTTTTTACCGGAGAGCCTTTTCCGGGCATGGCAACAAAAGATCATGCCTGAGAACTTGCGGGCCATGGCGAATAAAGATACGCGGGTGGTGGTGAATGATTCCGTGCTGAAATTCCATGATACGGACCGGAGGCAGTCTTTTCTGGAACAGTGGAGGGTAAGAAAGGGAGAAGCGTTGAAGGTTACGTGAGAAATTGAGTCGCTCACATCACTGTCATTCCGGGCTTGACCCGGAATCTCAATGAGATCCTGAATCAAGTTCAGGATGACAATAGGGGGACGGCCATGCTCGGAGGATAATGAGGATAACGTCATATGAGAAAATTTGTAAGTAAATTGACTGAATACGGTTTTTACCTTTTTGTTTTTTTGTTGCCCTGGCAAACCCGTTGGATTTGGCGACTGGCACACCTCAACGGTAACGTCTGGGAGTATGGCAGCGGCAGCCTGTATGCGACCGACATTCTGCTTTTCGTACTGATTTTTATTGGGATTTTTTTACGGCCCCAAAACAAGAAGACCTGCCTTCGGCCATTGTGGGTAGTTATTGGGGCATTTTTCCTGGTCTGCTTCATGTCCGTACTCTGGTCTCAGGACAAGGGGATCAGCTGGTACGCAATCGTTCGGTTGGCTGAAGTCATCGGGCTGTTCTGGCTGGTACAGCGGATAGATTTTTCCTGGCCGAAACTCGGGTCAGCCATCGCTTCAGCCGGCGTGGTCCAGGCCGTCTTTGGCATTTACCAGTTTTTTACTCAGCAGGTCGTTGCCAGTACGTGGTTTGGGTTGGCCGCACATCAGCCGGGCCAACTGGGGGACTCGGTTATCGCCACGGTGGAGGGGAGGTACCTGCGCGCGTACGGCGCTTTCCCGCACCCAAACGTACTGGGCGGTTTTCTCGTACTGTGCCTGCTGATCCTGATCGGTTTCCTTTTTACCTTATACACTGACCGTAAGGCTAACCTGGGGAAAATATTACTGGCGGTTTTTTCACTGATTGTCGTTTCCTATGGATTGATCCTGACGTTTTCCCGGTCAGCCTGGCTGGCTTTTGGGATTGCGTTTGCGTGTCTCTTTTCAGTAAGCCTCTGGCACCGTCACCGTTATCGGCTGACGTTGTTGATAGAGGTGGCCAGCTGGATGATTATTCTCATACTTATGACCGTGGCCCTGGTACCGGATATTTGGGTGACCAGGCTGGAAGCGACGGCGCCATTGGAACTGCAATCAATCGACCAACGGGCGAATTATTACGTCCAGGCGCGTGACCTGTTCCTGGATCATTGGTACCAGGGGGTCGGCCTGGGCGATTATACTGGCGCTTTGTATGACCGGGACACGACCAGGGCCGTCTGGGAGTATCAGCCGGTCCACAATATATACGCATTGGTTTCCACGGAGGCGGGATTGTTCGGCGGGCTGCTGTTCGTGGCTATTGCCATACAATTTTTTCAATTGATTGCGATGCAATTGCGCCGGGAATTTTCCAAACACAATTGGCTGATAGTGTGGGCGATCGTTTTTATCGCCGTACTGTTACTGGGCCTGTCCGACCATTATATCTGGACCCTGCCGTCCGGCATGTTTCTGTATTGGCTAGCCTTGGCTGTCTGGGCCAAACGGTTTGACCAAATCGCCTGCGGAAACCAGTCTTGACACTCTAAAAGGCTTTATATACAATAGAAATTACCCACTTAGCACTCTTTGTGATAGAGTGCTAATTTAAACGGGAAATAGAGCTTATATAAGCATAATTAATCAGTAACGTAAAAAAACGAATATGAAACTTACCCCACTTGGCGATCGGATTATCGTCAAAGCCGTGACCGAGGAAGAGGTCACAAAGTCAGGAATTGTATTGCCTGATACCGTCGAGAAAGAGAAAAAAGAAGAAGGCGAAATTATCGCCATCGGTGAAGGTGAAAAAGTGAAAAAGCTCGGCCTGAAACAGGGTGACCGGGTGATCTTCGGGAAGTACTCCGGTGAAGAAGTGAAAATTGAAGAAGTGGAATACAAAGTCCTCAAAGAAGAGGATGTGTTAGCGAAAGTCGAGAAATAGCCGATTAGTACGTTTTAAAAACGAATTAAACAATTTAACTTTTTAAACATCCAACAATCGTATGGCAAAGCAAATATTATTCGATGAAAAAGCCCGCGCTATGATCAAGAGAGGCGTGGACAAACTGGCAGACGCGGTGAAAGTGACTCTCGGGCCAAAAGGGCGCAACGTCGTTTTGGATAAGGGTTTCGGCGCTCCGACCATCACCAATGACGGCGTGACTATCGCCAAGGAAATTGATCTGGAGGACAAGTTTGAGAATGTCGGCGCTCAGATCGTGCAGGAAGTCGCCTCAAAGACCAATGACGTCGCCGGTGACGGTACGACTACGGCCACGTTGCTTGCACAGAGCATGGTGGCGGAAGGTTTCAAGAACGTTGCTGCCGGCGCCAACCCGATGGTCATCAAACGTGGCATTGAAAAAGGCGTCAGGCAGATTATTGAAGAGCTGAAAGCCATTTCCAAGCCGGTCAAGACCAATGCGGAAATCGCCCAGGTCGGCACCATTTCATCCCAAGACCCGGAAGTCGGCAAGCTGATCGCTGAAGTGATGGAAAAAGTCGGCAAGGACGGCGTGGCCACAGTGGAGGAATCGCAGACATTTGGCCTGTCCAAAGAAGTCGTCGAGGGCATGCAATTTGATAAGGGATACGTTTCTCCATACATGGTCACCAGTGCAGAGCGCATGGAAGCCGAGTACAAGGATCCGCATATCCTCATCACGGACAAGAAAGTTTCCGCACTGAGCGAAATCCTGCCGTTGCTGGAGAAGCTGGCACAGTCCGGGACCAAGGAAATCGTCGTAATCGCCGATGAGGTGGAAGGTGAAGCACTGGCTACGTTTGTGGTCAACAAGATCCGCGGCACATTCAATGTTTTGGCCGTGAAAGCGCCAGGGTTTGGGGACCGCCGCAAAGAAATGCTCCAGGACATCGCCATCCTGACCGGCGGCAAGGTCATCTCAGAGGATGTCGGCTTGAAGATGGAGAATACCACTGTCGATATGCTGGGCCGGGCAAGCCGTGTCGTCGCTACCAAAGAAACGACCACTATTGTCGGTGGCAAGGGAGATGCGTCAGCCATCAAAGACCGCGTTGCTCAGATCAAGAAAGAGATCAAAGATTCTACGTCTGATTTTGATAAGGAAAAGCTGCAGGAGCGTCTCGGCAAGTTGGCTGGCGGCGTAGCCGTCATCAAAGTCGGCGCTGCGACGGAAACAGAATTAAAGGAAAAAAAACACCGGATAGAGGATGCGTTGCATGCCACCCGGGCGGCCGTTGAGGAAGGAATCGTCCCCGGCGGCGGAGTTGCCTTGATCCGCGCCATGCATGTATTGGATACAATGAATGTCACTGGTGACGAAAAGATCGGCGTGAATATTCTTCGGCGCGCGCTCGAGGAGCCGGTCCGCCAGATTGCCATCAATGCCGGAAAAGAAGGGTCAGTGGTTGTTGAAGAGGTGAAGAAACTGAAAGGCAGCCATGGATATAATGCTGAAACCGACGAGTATATTGATCTGGTGGCAGCTGGGATTGTCGACCCGACCAAAGTTACCCGTTCAGCTTTGCAGAATGCCGCATCGGCCGCTGCCATGTTATTGACCACAGAGGCCGTAGTCACTGACCTGCCTGAGAAGAAAGAAGGCGGTATGCCAGGAATGGGCGGCGGTATGCCAGGAATGGGCGGTATGGGTGGGATGGACATGGGAATGTAAGAATTATGAAGGGACACCTTCGGTTTCCCTTCATCGCTACCTTTCCCTGCCTCGCCTCGGGTCCCCGAGACCCGTAGGCTCGGCACATAACATTATTGCCTGCTCTTTCTATATATAAAAACAAAGACCCCGGTGCAAGCCGGGGTTTTTGTTGTCCTATGAAGGGACACCTTCGGCTCGTCCTTCCTTGTGGTCTGGACTTCGTCCTCATCACTCCCTTTCCCAAAGTTGAATCGCTCGGCCCGGGACCTTATAACCCGTGGCCTCGCGATGATTAAGAAGAAATAAAAACCCGTCGGCATGAGACCGACGGGCGATAGGGTGTCATTTAACGACACGTTAGTATAGAGTGGCGCGGAGAGCCAGCGTGGAGGCCATTAGGGACAGCATGCCTATGTCGATCAAACGGTAACGGTGGAATGCATGTACATCCCTCAGGAGGTATCGGATATACCTGCCGAGGAAGTACATACTGAAAAGGTATGGCACATAAATCAGTGTTGCTGAAATCGAGTGCGGTTGGGCTAACTGCAACAGTCCGCCAGCCAGGCAGAGTATGGCGATACCCAGCAGTCCGCCGGCGATACGCTGGCAAGTATTGATACCAAGCGACATCACCATGGTGAACCGTTTTCCGTGGTTAGCGTCCCGATCTTCGATGTCTTTCAGTATTTCCCGGGCAAAGTATGTGCAAAATATCGCCGCCATCAGGAACGGTACGACGGGATGGAGACGATGGCCGGAATACCAGCCCATGACGATCGGTGTCACGCACACCAGTGCGATGGCCAGGTTCTTGAAAGGCCAGTACTGGTCGAGAAATTCTGCGTACAGCAGGATAATCAGGAAGTTAGCAATGGCAATCTGCGTGCAGAGGGCAGGTAGGGCTATGCCGGCGATCACGATTGAGCAGATAAACGCCGCGGTACCACAAGCTATCAAAACACCCGGATGTTTGATGATTATCGGATCGTACCATTTCTCGGCATAGAGCTTGTGCCGGCGTCCGTGGTGGAAGAGACTGGCGCCCAGACAGCTGAAGAACATGCTGATACCGGCGGCGACTTTCGGTTCGTTTAGCCATAGCGGTCCATTGGACAGTAGGGCGATCAGCCAGGTGCTCAAGCCGGCGATCAGGCACTGCTCGAGTCGCGTCACTTTATAAATCCATTTCAAGGAACTCATGTTATTCCTCCGGTTTGACTTTTGCATTTTTATGCACTTTACGGGATATGGCCCTGGTTGTCAACCCTTCGGCGTAGATCAGGGTTGATACTGAGTTTTATCGAAGTATCAATTGGATTTTTTTAAGCGATGACGTATACTATAAACAGGTCTAGACAGTAAATATAAAAAACGTATGCCAGACCAGGAGGCACACACCAACTACTCTTCCCCCAGCCATGACGTTGACGCGTCCATCGCGGGCAAGAGCCTGTTATTTTATTGGCGCTCGGGCTGGTTTTTCGTCATATTAGTCACTGCCGTCAAGTTTATCGGCATTGTATTGGCATTGAATCAGTACGTACGCTGGGGCTTGATGGCCGGCGTTTTTATCCTGTATGCCTGGTGGCTGGTGCGGCGCTTCCATACGGGTGTTTGGACCAGCGTAGCGGCCGGTATCATTATCGGAGTCCTGGCTGGGCTGATTATTACCGTTTTTGAGTTGATATGGTATCATGAATGGTGGTATATCATGAATTTTATCCGGCAACCCGTGTTATTGGGCGTGTTAGGTGGCGGGGTGGCCGGAGCACTGACGATAGTCATGAAAGTAGTCATGGATAAACAATCGTCGAAAGGAGGTGGAATATATGGAAGAACAGAAACCCGTTAAACCAGCCGGCGCACAGGACAGCAACCTTATGGCTGCGCTCTCGTACGTGTGGGTATTGAGCATCATCATGTTGATTTTGAAAAAAGATGATGAGTTCGTGAAATTCCACGCTAAGCAGGGATTGATTCTATTTTTGTTTTCATTTGTCGGGGTCATCCCATTCATCGGATGGGCGGTTTGGATTGTTGTCGTCATCGCCATGGTCTTTGGTTTTATAAAGGCGCTCTCAGGAGAACGTTTTAAAGTGCCGTTAGTCGGCGATTTGGCCGAGAAGATACACATCTAATCCGGCATATTTTAGATACAAACAAGAAGCCTGGAGTTAGTTACTTCGGGTTTTTTGTGCTATAATGCTCTCATATCAATCATTAATTTTTTTATATGCCAAATGCAAGAGCAAAAAAACTTATCCTCTGGTTCCGTGATCTGACCATTAAGGACGTACCCCTCGTGGGCGGGAAGACGGCCTCGCTCGGCGAGATGTACCGGGAGCTGACGAGCAAGGGCGTCAAGATCCCGAATGGGTTTGCTATTACCGCCCAAGCATATCAGTACCTGTTGAAAGAGGCTGGCATCAAAGACGATATCCAGCGGATTTTGAAAGATTTGGACGTCAATAACCTGAAAAACCTGTATGACCACGGCCGCCGGGTGCGGGAAACGATCATGAAGGCGGAATTTCCGGCTGACCTGGAGCATGAAATTATTGAGGCATACCACAAACTGTCCAAAGAATTCAGGACCAAGAACGTTGATGTGGCAGTCCGATCCAGCGCCACCGCGGAGGATCTGCCCGACGCTTCTTTTGCTGGCCAGCAGGAAACGTATCTGAATATTACCGGTGAAGCGGACCTCATCAAGGCCTGTAAGATGTGTTTTGCCTCTCTGTTTACCAACCGGGCAATCAGCTACCGAGCGGCAAAAGGCTTCAGCCATTTTGCCATCTCCCTGTCCATCGCTGTACAAAAAATGGTCCGGTCGGACCTGGCGTCGTCCGGCGTGATGTTTTCGATCGATACGGAATCAGGCTACAAGGACGCGGTCATGATCAATTCTTCGTATGGGTTGGGCGAGAATATCGTCCAGGGCGCCGTCACTCCAGACCTTTTTTACGTGCATAAGCCGACACTGGCCAAAGGATTCAGGCCGATTATCGGAAAACAAACCGGGTCAAAGGAGATTAAGATGGTCTATGCATCGTCTGGCTCGCGTCCAGTAAAAAACATTCCCACCCCATTGGCCGATCGCCAGAAATTTTCCATCACTGACAATGAAGTCCTGCAGCTGGCGAAGTGGGCAGCCATCATAGAAAACCATTATTCCAAAAAAGCAGGGCATTTCAAACCGATGGATATGGAGTGGGCTAAGGACGGCCAGACCGGCAAATTGTTTATTGTTCAGGCTAGACCGGAAACCGTTACTAGCCAGCTTGATCCGAATATCTTGGAAGCATACATTCTGTCAAAACGCGGCAAGGTGCTGGTCGAAGGCGGGGCCATCGGTTCAAAAATCGGTGCCGGGACGGTTAATGTCATCAAGAACGTGAAAGATATCGGCAAGTTCAAGCAGGGCGAAGTGCTGGTGACAGAGATGACTGACCCGGACTGGGAACCGATCATGAAAAAAGCTGGTGCCATAGTAACGAACTCGGGAGGCCGGACCTGCCACGCCGCAATTATTTCGCGGGAACTCGGTGTACCGTGTATTGTCGGAACCGGCAATGGGACCGAGAAACTGAAGTCTGGCAGGATGGTGACTATTTCCTGCGCAGAAGGGGAAAAGGGGTATGTCTATGACGGGAAATTGCCATTCCAAATCCGCCGGACAAACCTGAAACAACTCGGCCGGCCCCGCGTGAAGATCATGATGAATGTCGGAAACCCGGAAACTGCGTTTGCCGATTCGCTCATCCCGAATGACGGCGTCGGTTTGGCCCGTGAAGAGTTCATTATTACCTCATATATCAAGGTGCATCCGATGGCATTGCTGGAATTCAATAAGGTAAAAGATCCGTCTGTCCGCAAGACAATCGAGAACCTGACGTCCGGATATCCGTCAAAGAAGGAATTCTATATCCAGAAACTTGCCGAAGGCGTAGCCCGGATCGCCGCGGCGTTTTATCCCAAGGATGTTATTATTCGATTTTCCGATTTCAAGACGAATGAATACGCAAACCTGATCGGCGGCAGCTATTTCGAGCCGAAAGAGGACAATCCGATGATCGGCTGGCGCGGCGCTTCGCGGTATTACGACCCGAAATATGAGGCCGGGTTCGCCCTGGAATGCGAAGCAATCCGCCGGGTGCGCGAGGTGATGGGTCTGTTTAATCTCAAGGTGATGGTACCGTTCTGCCGGACCGTGGAAGAAGGCAAGAAAGTGGTCGCCACCATGAAAAAATACGGGCTGGAACGCGGCAAAAAGGGACTAGACGTGTACGTCATGTGCGAGATCCCGTCCAACGTGATCCTGGCTGACGAGTTTTCTAAAGTGTTCGACGGATTCTCGATCGGTTCAAATGACCTGACGCAGCTGACTCTCGGTGTTGACCGGGATTCTGAATTGGTTGCCCATGATTATGACGAGCGTAATGCGGCGGTAACGACATTGGTTTCTCAGGTCATAAAATCAGCCAAGAAAAACCACCGGAAGATGGGATTCTGCGGGCAGGCCCCGTCTGATTTCCCTGAGTTTGCACAATTCTTGGCACGGGAACGGATAGACAGCATTTCGTTAAATCCGGATACGGTCATTAAAACAACATTAGCGGTATTAAAAGCGGAAAAAGGGAGATAGGCAGCAACCAATACTCAATGAGCGCGCCTCTCGCTTGAGAGGCGCGTTTTGTATGGCGGAGGGATATTCGTTGACCCTCCAACGTACTCAGGGTCAAAAAGGTTTGACAGTTAGCGATTTTTATGATTTACTATACTGCAATTCATATAACGTATCGGAAACTATAGTATGCAGACATGGACTAAAAAAACGATCAAGAGATTTTGGCAGGCGACCTGGAAATACAAAGTCGCCGTGTCTTTCAGTCTGTCAGGCGTCATTGCGGCCGGCGTCATCAACGTGATCATCCCGCTGTATTTCAAAGACTTGTTCAATTTATTGAACACGACCGGCGACCGCAGCGTGGTCGTGCCGTCACTGATTTCCATTCTGGTCATCATTGCCGTATTAGAATTCGTCCAATGGGTCTGTTGGCGGGTCGGAACTTTCACGGCCAGCTATTTCCAGCCAAAAGTGATGTATGATTTGGATAATACCAATTTCGCCTACATGCATCGCCATTCGTTTGGTTTTTTCAGCGACAATTTTGTCGGCTCGCTGACAAAAAAAGTGAAATGGTTCAGTCGCGCCTACGAGGTGATATCCGACCGCATCCTCTGGAGCCTGTTGCCATTGATCGTGAATATCCTGATCATTGTAATCGTGCTGTTCCAGCGGAGCTGGTGGCTGGGGGTGGGGATTGTTGTATGGTTTGCAATTTTTTTCATCGTCAACAGCATTTTCATAAAATACAAGCTGAAATATGACGTCCAGCGCAGCATGGCGGAGACTGAGACGACGGGTATCCTGGCGGACACGTTCACCAACCAGAGCACAGTAAAGCTTTTTAATGGGTTCAAACGCGAGGTGGGATTGTTTGGCGCGTCAGCAGAAAAAGTCCGCCGACTGCGGAAAAAAACCTGGGATATGGGCAATGTGGTTGAGGCCGTCCAGGGCTTCCTGATGATCGGCTTGGAGATCGGTATTTTTTACGTCGCAATCCTGATGTGGCGCCGCGGGATTTTGACGCTCGGGGATTTCGTCCTGATCCAGGCGTATATCGTGAATATTTTCATCCGTATCTGGGATTTCGGAAAAAATATCAGGCAGATTTATGAGAGTTTGGCTGATGCCCAGGAAATGACGGAGGTCCTGGATACGCCGCACGAAATCGCTGACCGGCCACTGGCAAAAGACTTACGGGTGGCAGAGGGGACTATTTCATTTCAGGATGTGGATTTCTACTATCAACAAACCAGGCAAATTTTGAAGAAGTTTTCTTTAACCATCGCGCCGCATGAGCATATTGCACTGGTCGGACCGTCCGGAGCAGGCAAATCGACTATTATCAAGGTGATCTTGCGAATGCATGACGTGGCTAAGGGGCACGTGTCCATTGATGGACAGGATATCGCCAAAGTGACTCAGGATAGTCTGCATGCGGCCATCAGCTTGGTGCCGCAGGACCCGATTCTATTCCACCGGTCACTGCTGGAAAATATCCGGTATAGCCGGCCAGCCGCGACTGATGAAGAGGTGATGGCTGCAGCTAAAGCGGCCCATTGCCACGAGTTTATCGTCAATTTGTCTGACGGGTATCAAACTTTTGTGGGGGAACGAGGTATCAAGCTGTCCAGCGGAGAACGCCAGCGGGTCGCAATAGCCAGGGCGATTTTGAGCCAGTCGCCTATCTTGATATTGGATGAGGCGACGTCCAGCCTGGATTCGGAATCAGAGCGGATGATCCAGGATGCCCTGGACCAGATGATGTCCGGCCGGACGGTCATTGCTATTGCTCATCGTCTCTCCACCATCAAAAAGATGGACCGTATTATTGTCATAGACGGGGGGCATGTTATCGAGGAGGGCTCACATGACCAACTGCTGGGTAAGGATGGTATGTATAGCCAGCTGTGGAAACTGCAGGCAGGCGGATTTATTCGATAAAAAAAGAGGGCCGATCCCGAGGGGAACCGGCCAGTCTCAAAAAAATTCTCACTGAAGAACATTGCTAGCCGCTAAGTAAATCCAACAGGCCATCGACGATTGTTACTGCTCAGCAGTTGGACAGTCTCGCTGTCCGCCATGTGCAAACCACAGAGTTTGCTGGACATGGTACAGATGCGCGAGTACGAAGCGGCTATGGAGCGAATGACAAGGCAACGTGCCTGACTCTTAAAGAGCATATCCACCTCCATTGCCGATAAGAATAGACTATCACATGCAAAAAACCTGTCAATAGAAAGTTGTAGGTCTTTTCTTTTTGGTAAAAAAATGGTATGGTATACTTTTGTATATCGAGTATTCGGCATATGGAGAGGTCGCATAGTGGTCGAGTGCGCTTGCTTGGAAAGCAAGTAAGGGCCAAAAGCCCTTCGGGAGTTCGAATCTCCCCCTCTCCGAATAAAATAATTTTTAAAATAATAACCCCCCCCATGGAACAAATACCCGTCAATGATAAATGGCAGGGTTTGACCGAAACCGAGGCACAAAAACGTCTGAAAGAGGAGGGGTACAATGAACTGCCGAGCGGCAAACGACGGTCGGTTTTTCACATTCTTTTTGAAGTAATGCGTGAACCGATGCTACTGCTTTTATTGGCTTGTGGTACGATTTATCTTTTTATCGGCGATCGGGCTGAAGCAAGCTTATTATTGGCGGCAATTGTCGTAGTGATCGGCATCACTATGTACCAGGAACGGAAAACAGAACGCGCGCTCGAAGCACTGAGAAATTTATCCAGCCCGCGGGCACGGGTGATCCGGGATGGAGTTGTCAAACGGGTGGCTGGCCGTGAAGTCGCGCGGGGTGACATTATCATGTTGGAGGAGGGTGATCGCGTACCGGCTGATGCTAAACTGATAAAAATTTCAACAATACGAGCTGATGAATCGCTTTTGACGGGTGAATCACTGCCAGTCCTGAAGCACCAGCATGATTTGCGTTCGGGAGTGATCAAACCGGGTGGACGTGACCAGGCCTGTGTGTATTCAAGCACGCTGATTGTCGGCGGTCGGGGGGTCGCAGAAGTATTCGCCACTGGCGTGCATACAGAAGTTGGAAAAATCGGCCTGGTGCTGAAGACCCTCGTTCAGGAGGACAGTCTCCTGCAAAAACAGACCAGACGCATGGTAAATATTTTTGCCATTGTTGGCTTAGGTTTATGTATACTGGTTGCACTCGTTTATAGTCTGACTCGAGGAGACTGGCTTGGCGGCATTCTAGCCGGGTTGGCACTGGCTATGTCCGCCCTACCGGAAGAATTTCCTGTCGTCATGACGGTTTTTTTGGCTCTTGGAGCGTGGCGTATTTCCCAACGGAATGTTTTGACACGACGCATCCCAGCCGTTGAGACACTCGGTTCAGCGACGGTTCTTTGCACTGACAAAACCGGCACCATTACCCAAAATAAAATGGCCGTGGCTGCGGCATGTGTCAATGATTCCTGCCATACAATTTCTTCCGAACAACGCGCCATGCCCGAGGAACTCCATTCATTAGTGGAATATGCTATTTTAGCTTCGCCGCCCGATCCGTTCGATCCGATGGAAAAGGCAATGCGGGAATTGGGCGAGCGTGCGTTTGGCCATGAAGGGCATATGCATGGCAACTGGCAGCAGATACGTGAATACCCGTTATCTGATAAGCTCCTGTCTGTCGCCCGTGCCTGGATGACGCCGAAAAAGGATTTGTATATCGTGGCGGCGAAGGGCGCGCCCGAAGCCATCGCTGATTTGTGCCATTTATCGTCAGCTGTAAGAACATCATTAGAAAAGAATATTGAACATTTGGCCAATATGGGATTGAGGGTTATTGCTGTGGCACGAGCGCAAACGGAGTCTCTGCCGGCGCAACAGCATGATTTTAATTTTACCCTGATTGGCCTCATTGGGCTGGCTGATCCGATTCGCCCGACGGTACCAGGAGCGGTGGCCGAGTGCCGGACAGCCGGTATTCGGGTGAAAATGATCACTGGTGATTATCCTGGCACAGCCCGCCATATCGCGGAGCAAATTGGCATGACTGCGCCGATCCGGGTCATGTCCGGCGAAACCTTGGAGCATGCCCAGGGGAAAGAACTTGCTCAATTAGTAAGAGAAACAGACGTTTTTGCGCGTGTTGTGCCAGAACAAAAACTTCGTATCGTCCAGGCATTGAAAGAGAGTGGTGAAATCGTGGCCATGACAGGAGACGGGGTCAATGACGCGCCGGCGTTGAAAGCGGCCAACATTGGCGTGGCCATGGGCGGCCGGGGGACTGACGTGGCCCGTGAAGCATCAGACGTAGTGTTGCTTGATGACGATTTTACTTCAATTGTCGCCGCAGTCCGTACCGGGCGGAGGATTTATGATAATCTGCGCAAAGCCATGTCGTTTATTTTTGCCGTACATATCCCTATCGCCGGGATCGCCTTATTGTCGGTGGTATTTAAATGGCCGCTGGCGCTTCTGCCCATTCATATCGCTTTTCTGGAACTGATTATCGATCCGGCTTGTACTCTCGTCTTTGAGGCGGAGTCGGAAGAAAAAGACGTCATGTCGCGTCCGCCCCGGTCGCCGCGCGAGCCCCTGTTTGGCCGATCTCAAATCTGGACCAGTGTTTTACAGGGTCTTGGCGTCTTAGCTGTTGTTGTTACGATTTATGCAGTCGCTTTGGCAAATAACTGGGGAGAAGGCGTGGCGCGAGCATTGGCTTTTTCAAGCTTGGTGATCGGCAATGTCGGCTTGATTATCGCCAACCGGTCACGGACCCGCACTTCTTTTGGTAGTATGCGGCAACATCCAAATCGGGCGCTACGATGGGTAGTGGGATTGGCTATTTCGGTTCTCATTATAACTTTGGCAATCCCCGGAGTGCGTGATTTATTTGGATTTAGCGCGCTGACTACCTGGCAGTTTGCCCTGTGCCTGACATCGGGAATAGTGGCTGCCCTGATGGCGGAAATCACAAAATTACGTTTCGTGCAACGGTGGCTAGGTCATGCGTAAACTCTCCAATCCAAAAAGTATGAATGATTTGATAACCAAAGCCAGGGAACTGGCAAAATCGCAGTACGAAAAAAATCACGCCCCAGCCTGGAATCTGACCGAGTTGGCGGTGAAAAAGGGGGAGTTTTTGGCGAAAAAACACGGTGCGATTCCGGAACTAGTTGTCATTGCCCTGTATCTGGCGCATGTGATTTTTGACGAGGACCGGGCGGGTGACATCCAGACAAGGCACTGTCATTTGGGTGCAGAGTTCATAAAACCATATTTATCAGAGTGGGGTGTTTCATCAGCTGACCGGGCAATAATCCTGAATGCCATCGAGGCGCATCACGATCAGGTACCGAC
>JBAYGJ010000025.1:0-14315 GCA_041666685.1 Patescibacteria group bacterium
GGCCGGATTGGTGACGGATTGCCTTTTGGCAATCTGCCCGACCAGGCGTTCGCCCGTCTTGGAGATGGCCACGACGGACGGGGTCGTCCGGTTGCCCTCTTTATTCTCCAAAACCTTCGGCTCCCCGCCTTCGATGATGGACATGCATGAATTTGTTGTACCGAGATCGATACCGAGAATCTTTGACATACTTTTTATTCCTTTATAATGATATTAAATTATTTATTACTTTTAACCTGTCATCCTGAACTTGATTCAGAATCTCATTGTCACTGAGATTCCGGGTCAAGCCCGGAATGACAGGGGTAGGTGGTTATTGGATACTATTTAAAAAGTTATCAGTCTTCGCCATACGCTCGTGCAGGTCCAGCACCTCTTCGCTGTTCACTTTCGGCGCGTCCTGGAAACGCATAACCTCTTCCTGCTCCAGGTCCGTGAGCGTACTGGCCACCTTCACCCCAAACGAGCCGAGGGCGATGATGGATAATGCAGCAGAATCGCAGACTGAGCATTTGATGTACATGAGCGAAGCGCCTTCTTCCTCCTGGATCACTTCCAATTTGCCGAAATCGTACATGCTGCCGCAGACCGGGCATTTCGCCTCAATCTTTATCCGCTCTGGTTTTCCGAATTTTCCTGGGAAACTAGGGACGTTATTCATATATGTAAATGTTGATAGTTGGTTACCAAGGTCAGGATACGATGTGCCCATCGCTACCTGGCCTCGGCTGGCCAGTAAAACTGGCCACCCGATATGTAAGTTATTTTTTGCCCTTCTTTACCGCGACCTTGATGGTCTTCGGTTTCACCTCTTCAGCTTTCGGGATGATGACCTTCAGCATGCCGTTCTCGAATGAGGCATTGGCCTTGTCCGACTTCACGTGGGTCGGCAGGGCGACGGCCCGGTAAAAACTCCCATAGCGGACCTCTTTGCGGTAGTAGTTCTGCTCGTCCACTTCGGACTGGTGCTCTGATTTACCCTCGATCTTCAATACGTCGTTCTCCACCGAGACGCTGACCTTATTCGGGTCTACGCCAGCCAGCGGAGTCTCGACGATGACGTTGTCCTTGTCCTGGTACACGTCCACCGCGGGGGTGAAATTAGCCATTTGGTTCGACAGACCGGGCATCTCTTCAAAAAATTTGTCCGCGTCTGACGGGTCCCACATTGGCCGCCATCTGATGATTGCCATATTGTTTTCTCCTTCGTTAATTATTAAAGTAGTCCGTGTCATTCCGGACTTGATCCGGAATCCCCTGGTAGAGATCCTGAATCAAGTTCAGGATGACAAACTATTTACTCCGCAACCTTCACTTTCGCGTGTTCCAGTACTTTGTCATACAGCTTGTAGCCGCCTTTTATTTCAGCGATGACCGTGCCGCTCTCTTTTCCCTCAGCTTTTTCCTTGGCCACCGCTTCGTGCAGTTCCGGATCGAACCTTTCCCCGACCGTCGGGATTTCCTCGATGTTCATGTTTTTCAGAAGTCCCTTGAACTGGTTTTTTATGTGCTCGATGCCTTTCAGCCATTCGTCGTTTGTGCGGTGCTCCTCGGGGATGTGCTGCCAGGCTAGTTTGAAATTGTCATAGATCGGCAGCATCTCCAGGATCATGGCGGCATTGGCGTACTGCACCATCTGCTGCGCTTCCTTCTCATGGTCTTTTTTCAGATTGATATAATCCGCCTTGGCCCGCTTCCAGCCGTTCAGGTATTCGTCAGCTTTCTTTTTCAGGAGTTCCAGTTCGTCCAGGGGTTTTTTGTCTTCAATCGGAACGTCAGTCTTCACGCTCTCGTCTTTTTTTTCATCGGTCATATTACGCTGTTCCCGTTTTTTTACTGATTATGTTGTTTACGTACTTAACCAACGCAATGTTGTTTTCGTAATCCATGCGCATCGGCCCGAGGATGCCGAACATCCCTTCGCCATCGCTGTTTTTGTACCGACTGATGATGGTGCTGCACTCTATGCCGAACGGATTGTCCTTGCCGATCAGTACCTGCGTACCCTGGAAATCCTCATTAAATAATTTATTGATGACTTCATCCAAATGGTCCACAACCTCGGAAATGTGCCGAACCAGATCTACTTTTTCGAATTCTGGATGTTTGAACAGCTGGGACAGCCCGGTGTAATACACATTGTCCTGAGAGAAACCGACAAACACCGCGTCGCGGGACAGGTCCGCGAGGTTCTTGGCTACGTTTTTCACCGCTCCCTCGTACGTCATGCCGTGTTCCTGTAATGCTTGATCCAATACTCCCTGCTGCTGCGCCGTCAGGCTGATATCCTGCATGTAATTGTCTATATAGAACCTCCAGCCCTTTTCCGTGGGGATGCGTCCGGCAGAGGTATGTGGCTGGTAAATGAAGCCATCCTTTTCCAGGTCCACCATTTCATTGCGGATGGTAGCCGGAGAAACCTTAAATTTGTACTTATCCACAATAGCCTTGGATCCTACAGAATCCGCGGTTTGGACGTGTTCTTTGATTATGGCGCTAAGTAAAGCGCTTTTTCGTTGCTCCAATTTCATACAAAGGTATTATAAATCAATTAGCACTCTCAGGTCAAGAGTGCTAATTATATAATCTTTGAAAAGTTATCCCCTATCGTTCAGGATTGATTATTATTCAATATATTCAAACTCGCCACCCGACATATCAATTTTTGTTCCTACGCCATTTACATCTAGACTAATCAGATTACCAATTAAATTCTTTGAAATATCAAAAATAATCGAATAGGGTCCACTAGGAAAATGTAGCTCCTTTATTTTGCCGCCTTTTGTGTGTAAGAATACGCCCTCCCCGTAACCCTGAAACTCTGTACCTATGGGAATATTGTAGTTGATAAATGTCAAAGTTTGTTCATCTTTAATAAAGGAATACCATAAAATAGTATAGTCGCCTGGATCTGAACCCTCTGTTTGATAATACTTCAATAACGGTGTAAGCGTTTTCTTTGAAAGTGAGTAATTATCAATTTCACTAAAACCACCGCCATGATCAACTGCGCTGAAAAATAATTGTAGTGTGTCTGCGTCAATAAAAGATACTAACTTGGCACCATATTTTCTAAAAAGGTAATCCTCCCCATCAGGTGTTTTACCCGGCTCAGGAAACCATAAGTCTGCAATAGTGTCACGATTTCCATTTTTATTTTCCTTCATTAAGTTGCATATGGATGTCCCTCCGTTTGGGCCACAGTAATCTGAATTCATTTCACGCTCTATAAAATATCGTTCACCAGTATACTGATTTACTAAAGTATCAGTAACTAGAATTGTCTGATTTGTAAAATTGCTATGCGGACCATCCAGCTCCTCTTCAGTATCACTTAATGTTATTTTTTTCCAATTGTCAGGAATGTAGTTTTCCCCATTTGTTGAATAGATATCTGAGTCCGCTTGCTTATCGCCAATCTGGAGACTATCGAGCAAGTGTGTTGATTTAATAGATAATGAATCTGTATTCCAAAAGGCAAATTCGATATTAAAGTCCTCGGCATAATAACGAGCAACAATAAATGGTGGGGTACCTTCGTATCCCCTTGAGAACGTATAAATATCAAAATCCTTACTATTAATAGTTCTTGTTTCTGTTGGTAGAGTATCAAGATATAATTTTTTTCCGTTTATTACTGGCACCTGAGTAGTACTCACTTTCAGCACTAAATATGTTTTATTGTAATCACCAAGTTTTGATTCTTTTACATTATTAAAATAAATATTTTGCAGAGCATTACTCACCTGCTGCGTATAATCATAGATAAAAAGGTCTGCGGGAGGCTGAAAGCTAAAATTGTATTTTTCATTTTGGTATATTCTGTTATTTGCCGTTGTCCCCCAAAACTTTCCATTTGTATTACTTGGGGAGTTTGTATTCACATTAGTCACATTTATATTGGCCATATTGGTATTTGAGGTCGTTATAGACGTACCGACCTCTTCCTTATTCCTCTCAAAAAACCACGCCGCGCCAACCATAAGAGCCGCCACTAATGTTATGACGAAAACCAAGACGATATGAACAAATCCCTTTCGTTTAATCATACATTTACTCAGGTCAAGAGTGCTAATTTCCTATAATCCCTTTACGATCACTTTTTGATTCTATTCAAGCTTAAAACGGTAACCCCCTAAATGCCCAAAACCGGCGGTCTCCGGAGAAGCAACGGAAAAATTCCCGCATATTACTGTTTCTTTCGAACAATTCCGATCTTGGGTGCTATTGCTGTCAACCGGTATATCGCAGTCACTCCCAATGCCCGGGACGGATTTCCCAATCCAAACGGTAAAATCACGCCAATTCGTTTGATTAATTTTTTGACTTCCATCTGCAAGAACCGTAACTTCAGTTATTGGCACAAGAATCGAGGACTCAAAACTCACTGAATAATAACCACTGAGGCAGATATCCTTATTTTTAAAATCATTAGGGCTCACAACCGCTTCACTGACAGTAATGACTTGTTCTGTATTCGTAGCTGAACCGAGACATCCATTGGTCGGTTTGGCAGCACTCGGGTTGCCATGCTTCACCCACTGGCCATTATCGCAAATCCAGCTGTCTTCCGGAGTAAAAAATCGGATAGCGAGCAAAACAACGACTGCCACGACAATCACGGTACCAATGATAATAAATGTTTTTTTCATAGAGGTAATTACTTTTCGTAAGGGAACACCACCCACTGGCCAAGCTTCCTGACAGCATAATCCGGTTTAAAAGCGCTCCCAGGCTTTACATAGACCACGGCAGTTTTTACTCTACGGACTTTTTTCATTTTTAACAGGCGCTTTTTTATCTCCGACATTGTGGCGCCAGAATCCACCAAATCATCCACTAACAATACCGTACCGGCAATCGGCACTGCAGAAGAAAACACTCCGACGGATATCCTGCCCCGCTTCTTGCCTTTATAGCTTTGCGCAGCTATGACTGCCATGGGTTTTTTCATTACATGGGACAATAAACAACCGACTACGACTCCCCCACGGCTGATGGCGACAATGACATTTGGCTTGAATGAAATATGCCGTGCCAACTTTCTGACATCCAGTTCAAATTTTTTCCAGCTGATAGTAATCATATGCTATTTAGTGCAGATGAGTTTTTCACAATGATCGAAACCTCCCTGGAAACAGTTGCAAACGCCCGTAGAAGTCTTGCCGCACCGCTGGTCGCGTTCAGTATTGGTCGTACAGCCGCATGTGTCCACTGGCAGGCAGTCACGGCGGCCATAACAGCCGGTGTAGGTAGTAAACTGTCCGCAACCGATTTGATTAACCTCCTCGCCGCGGTTGAACATGCCGCCGTTTCTCACGAACACGAAATACACCAATATTGAGCTGCCGACTATCAGCAACAAGAAAACTGCGGACCACATGAACACGCGCTGTTTCATGACCGTCAGGTCGTCGTGAGGATTTTTAGATGGGATAGCCATCGTTTACTTATTGACCGTAAACGTCTTTTCTATACTTTGCAAAGTCGTTACTTTTGCTACAATATCCGCGTTCTTGGTTTCATCGCTGTTGGAGCAATCGCCCTTGATTTCCTTCTCAATCTCCGCACAGTCATACACGGAAAAAACCAGCTTGTACTCCCCCGGTAACGTAAACGCCGGCTTATAGGAAAAAACGCCATTGTCATACCCGGACGCGATCGCTAGCTCTTTGGCAAATGTCGCTGCCACCGGATCCGGGAAGCGCATATCCGACGTATACCAGACTTTCCCGTCAATGAAAATTTGCCATACTAGCGCGATATGCTTCGTATTGGCGTTGGTATTGGCAATATGGCACCGTCCAAGTCCCATGTCCGATCCGTCCGACCCGGGTACGGCGCCGGTATCATCTCCGACCTTGAACGTGCCCGAAGCCACGGTACAGTCCAGATCAAAATCATCGCGGGCAGCGACCGCATTCACGTCCACCGCCTGGACATGTTCTGCCTCCCCGCGGATACATACCGCCTCGCAGTCAGCCAGTGAGACGAACGGCGGCTGGGCGCAGACTGATCCGCCGGAAAATTCCTGGCATTTCTGTCCCGCGGCATCGAAATACGACCCACCAAAGCTGTAGCCGGCACAAACACCGGGCGTCCAATTCTGGCAGCGTGAATCATCCAGTCCTTTGGGCACAACTGCCGATGGGCTCTTCAGAAAGATAAAATACGCCGTAATAGCTAGTCCGACGACAATAATACCGCCCAACCCCAGCCACAATTGCAGCTTGACCTTTTGAATTGCGCCAAGCATGTCGCGCGACTGGCTCGTATTGTCTTTTTTTTCATCTGCCTGTTTTTTTTGCTCAGCCATATGTCCTCCTTCCGTTCAAATTTTTTTAGCGTAATTATTGTATGCGCGGTTCCGGCGACTGCTCATCGCCATTACCTTGAATCGGGACTTTACTGAACAGCGTAGTCCCGATTTTGATGCCGAAATGCGAAAGAAACAGCAGTCCGACAACCACTTTCAGAAAATCAACGGATCGGAAAATGAAACTAAACGCGACGCCAATTTCAGGGGAATACCCGATCATGGAAAAAATCAATGCCTCGCCAGTTTCCGTACTGCCAAGTGAACCGGGAATAGGCAGTAGAAATGTCACAACGGTCAATGTTGAAACAAGTATGACATCCAGTAGCGTAGCCGGCAAACCCAGAAAAATCATAATCATCCACATCGCCGTCAGGATCAATAAACCGCCCAGCACAGACAGGCCCAATCCTTTGTATAATGTTTTATGGTCATGCTGGAAAAAACGGATAACGTTCAGCTCAAATGCGCCAATCTTATCCATGACTTTGGCGATGAATGACAGCCTGTGCAGCTGGAGGAATCTGATAATGCTCCCGAAAAAATCCCGCGATCGCAGCGTTCGGTAATAAAAAAAGACAATTAAAAAAATAAAAAGCAGGCTGATGAACAACAGGCTGGCGATCAATTTCCATGACAGGCTGAACTTGATCAGGACGTAAATGATTGAAAAAAGCAGGAACGGCAGGGCGTAACTGAAATCCATCATTTTATCGATAATGACCGAAGCTAGTCCCTCGGAAAAAGGAATCTTGGCGTCTTTTTTCAGGACCATGGCCCTGATAGCCTCACCTCCGACATTCGGTGACGGGGTGATATAATCCACCGAAAATCCGACAATTTTTGCCGGAAAAATATCTGCCATTTTGACCCGATGCCCCTGACTACGCAGGATCAAAAGCCAACGGTACTGAGTAACAAAAAATGACGCGGCATAGAGGGCCAAAATAACAAACCACTTAGTAAAAGAAAAATCAACGATGGTCTGCCAGATACTGGGCAATCCGACCTTCAGCACAACACCGACGAAAAGGGCAATGCCGATAGCAATGGAAACGATAAAAAAAATGATTTTTTTCATGGTTTTTCGTGCGTAGGAGCCTAAAAAGGAGGTGTGTAACCCCTATAGTATACTCACTTCGTCAGGTTTTTTCAATCATTTGGCCATACCACGATCATGACTTTCTGACCGTTATCAACATCGCCGCCATTCCAGTCGTGGATAGCGTTCATAATCACGTCAGGAGCATATTGGTACCCTTCGCCCTTCCGGGTGCCCGGGTCATTCGTAATAATCATATCCTTGGTCCATCCCCTAATTACAATCATATGGTACAGGGGCCCGGGTGATTTAAAATTCGGATTACCCAGCATCCTGCCCGCAGTCGGAATAATAACCGGGTGTCCCTGAACAATTTCCTTCTTGATGTCATCGAGAGTAACGCCGTATTTCACTACAACCTTCTTATACCCCCAGAGGCCACGGATAAATTCCGCCGTTTGTTCGGCTGTAGTATCCTTATAGAAGCCCAGGTTGGCATTCTCATAATCAACAACGGTCTGAAGTTCATCATTTGCAATTTCAGGAGTAAAGGTTTTTTTCTGCCAATAATAATGAACGATTAATGCGGCCGCCTCTTCACACGATTCCTCGTGCTGCTCGTCCCAGTTGACGAGCGGCGCCTGCGTGGTGAATGGTACGGACAAATTGAATTCTTCCGGAATCGTGACGACAGGCTCTTGGTTCGTGCCTTGGTTCACCACCAGGTTCGCATTCTCGGTAATGCGCTTGTTGATGATCTGCTCATAGGTCACCGCCTCCGGAGCGGGATCTGTGATCCAGTCATGCCAGATTGTCTGTATCCGGGTTCGCCCCAAATAGCCGAGACCGGCCACGATCAGGAGGATACAGAAGATGTTGAATAGGAGAATCTTTGTCTTCATATTGTTGACGAAATATCATATCCTATCCGGCACAAACCGTCAAGATACCGGGCAGGTACGTTAAACTGGCACCGTGCAATCCTGCCGGTACCAGAAAAAAATTATAACCAGTCCCTTTTCCTGAAATACACAGCAAGCGCGCTGACCGAAATGACCATCACGATCAGGGACACGTAAAAACCTGCCGGGGAATCCAGTGTCGGGATGTGCTGGAAATTCATGCCAAAAATACCGGCAATCAGGCTGGGCACCAGAATGAGAGCGCCCCATGACGTGACCTTCTTCATAATGACATTCAAGTTGTTGGAAATAGCCGTCAGGTGGATCTCGATGGCGGACGTCAGGATATCGCGATACGTAGTCACCATCTCTGAAAGCTGTGTCGTGTCCATAGATATGTCACGCAGCTGTTCCGTGGCGGTTCCGCTCAAGTGGCCACCAAATTCCTTCTGGACTACATATGTCACCTCCCGGTTAGCCACCAGACCTTTATGGGCATAAATCAAACTTTTTTTCACCGCAAGAGTATCACGCATGACGGCATTACTGTGCTTATAATCAAACATCCTTTTTTCAATATCCTCGATCTTGTCGCTCAGCGCGTCAGCTGCACCGAAAAATTCATCAGTCGCTTCTGCGCATAAATTCACAACGAGTTCCGGGATGCCGGCACGCAATATCCTTTTCAGGTCTTCTGGAGCGTAGGCCGCCACTTTGGAGGCTGCCGTGCAGGGCTCACGATGGAGGGTGATCAACGATTTACCGGATTCAGAAATCAGCATCACGAGCGGCTGGGTTTCAAAAATATCCCCTCGCGACACGATTGAAGTAAATATGACAATAATAAACTTGCCGATGCGGTAGAGCATCGCCCGTTGCGATGGGCGCGTCAGTTCGGCTAATTCATTCTCGCTCATGCCCACGGTCTGCCGTAGCATAATCAGCTCAGCGGATGTCGGGCCGGTAAAATCCGCCCATACGTATTTGCCAACCTTGAAATCATTCAGGCTGGCGTCCTTGACCCCGGTCTTGTCTGTTGTCAGAATTTTATTGGCCATATGCAACTAGTATAGCGCTAATGAAATAATTATTCCATCTGCCTGGCGACGTATACATTGTTAGTGATGTCATAATTATTAAAAGCAAACCGCTCGGACAGGCTGGCCGGACTCCTGTCCTGCTTATAACGCGATTCAACATGCCGATTGGTCATAGCGTAATTGCTCGTTGCTCCGGGATTGCCCGGTACTAGTATTTTCTTGATTCCCCTCCGTTGCGCCACGACCTCCATGTGGTCAACAAACTTTTCGATAAACTTCGACATGTCATACTTGCTTTCATTCGGCACATCAAAGCCGCGGACCAACAGTGCGTTTTCTCCCTGAGCATCCTTTACTTCAAACATCAGCACCGAACCGATGAACTCCGGATCACCGGTAGCCGCATCCCGCGCCACAAATTTGAAAGGCACGACATTGGGGAAACGTTCCAGCATGTTCGTCTCTGCTGTATAGCATACGTCGGCCAAATACCCGGACAATTCGCCCACTAACCCGCGGTCAGGGATAATTTCGATCTTTTGGGAACTGCCCTGTTCGATGACCTTGAAATTGGCTGATGCGTCACGTAATGCGCCAAT
Source organism: Patescibacteria group bacterium (assembly GCA_041666685.1). GTDB lineage: Bacteria > Patescibacteriota > Patescibacteriia > UBA10025 > JAHIVO01 > JBAYGJ01. The sequence continues at coordinate 9,900 of JBAYGJ010000025.1, forward strand.
ATGAGGCTCGAAAACCTTGGCCAGATTAACGTGTTTGCTGCTCTTGCGGCCCCGGTTGATTTTCTCCCATGTTTCGTCTGACCAATAATGCTCCTCATTTTTTCTGTTGACATTGAGGACGTGATCTTTTATGAAATCGTCATGGAGCGTCAGCAAACGCAGCACCCCGTCGACCGACAGGCCGTTCCGCAGCACGGCAGAAAGCTGGTCAGCCTGGACCACGGAATAATTCTTTTCCATCAGCCGTTTGAGTAGCACCTTGCGCATGATCGGCAGGAGCTCCATTTTTTTTGCGGAATTCAGCTCGATGTCGAGCAGGACGCCGAGGAATGCGTCGGTATCCTGGCCGGCGATCATCCGCTGTTCAATCCCCTGTAATTGCTCGACGCGCTGCTTGATGAAGGGATTTTCTCCTTTCTGTTGGGCCGCCTGGCCGAGGCTCTCTATCTCCTTCTGCACCGCCCCGATCGCCTGGTCTTTGAGTCCTTTGATTTCGCCATGCTGTTCGATGACTTCCAGCACCTCTTTTTGCAATACGTCAAAATCATTTTTTATTTTTTCCTCTTCCACCTGCACTTCGACATTCTGGAGATTGAGCGTGAACGGTTCGTACCCTTCCGGGAGCGGGGCAATACGGCCGGCATCCTTCGCCTCCTTGAAATCGGCGATAATTTTTTCCATGGTCGGCCGTCCACCGGCAAACCGGTGGGTGCTTTTCCCGCTGACCGCACTCAACAGCTCGGCCTCAAAAGGGTTCATCATATCGACATTTTCTATCGGAGCAGTGTTGTACACGCGTTCACGCATGCTGCGGAAACGGTCCAACAGTTCCTGCTCGGAAGTGATGCCGCTCTGGGTCATATATTCCGGCAACGGCTGCCCATTGAGCTCATGCTCCTTGAACTGCTTGAAATAATTATAGAGGACGCCGGTCTGTGACAGGCCGAACTTCTTCACGTAGGCGGTCAGGACCGGCCATTCGTCCTGGCTCAGAGCAAAGGAAGACTCTTTTGAGCCGGCAATATTCTGGAGGAATTGCGATGTGCGGTCATACTCATTGTGTGTAAATGCGTTCCTTCTCTCGTCAGAGGCTTTGGGCAGAACGTCCAGGAACGTTCCGATAGTTTTTTCGCCGAACAGGCTAACCAATAGCTGACGGTCTGCCTGTCGGAAAAATTCCGCCGGACTTCTTTGTCCAGCCTGACGTAACTGCTCGACGACACTGGCGCGGAAATCAGTTAACGTCGGCATCAATTCCGGGTGTTTACCCGTTTCATTTTCAGACTTAGCCTGTTCAACAAATGAAGCCCTCAAAGCATGGAGATAATCATACAATTTGATCACCTCCAGAATCTGCTTGCCATCAACCGCCTGGTCGCGACACGCACGTAATGCGCTTACAAAAAAAACTTTGCCGTTTGGAATTCTTTGGAGCTGGATCATCTCCTCGATTAAATTTGCTCGCAACTCTGACGAAGCTGCCAGGCTGCCCCGAGACATCATTTCTTCAATCGTTCGAAGTGATTCGGCATCAACACCGAAACGATCGCGAGCTAAAAGCGTAGGTGCCCCATCTAGGCCCTGCTCACCTTGACTGGCCATGGAATGGATCAAAACCCGGTCGCGATCTCCTAGTGAGTAGCGCTCATTCTCCGCCTCTTTAGTGATCAGTGCCAGCCCGACCTCAGTACGCGATAAACCTCCAGCTTCGGCAATGTGCTTAATAAGATCCAGGCCCGCCTCCGGCGATTCCGAAATCTTGTTGTAGACTGGGCGGATAAACCGGCTCAGATTATCCGTAAAAAGCTGTGACCGATCCAATCCGCATATTTCTGCTACCTTTGGCAAAGCGGTGATAAAATGTTCCGGGTATTCAGCTTGCCGGTCAGACGGTCCCATCTTCGCTTCAATCGCCTGCCAAATTTTAATTGGCGGGTCACCGGAAAACTTGGAAAACTCCTGGATAAATTCGGGGATATCCGGACTGAAAAATAATAGCGAGGAACCACGACCCACCTCATTATCAATAAATAACGGCAAATACACGTTGGCAGTGACGGCGGGATTGGCGCCTGTTTCTGCGACTACGCGCTCCAATTCCTTCACGCCCTCAACCGGCGGGTACATGAAGTCCCGAGTATAGAAACGTTTGACCCGTTCCTCCGAGGTTCCAGACTGGGATAATTTCTGCGCTAAATCAGAATGGGAAACGTATGAATCCCCCATCCGGTAATGTTCGGACAACATCCACCCACGGCCGTTATTTTTTCCCACCGGGAACCGGTTGAGCATAGACTGCTGGTCTCGAGCTTCCATCACCAAGCTTTTTGCACCGTCAGGCATGTTGGGCAGAATCTTGTCCAGGTCTGTTTGCTCGCCAGCCCTGGCCAAATAGTCGACCGCCTCCGCTGACCGTTCACGTTCATAATACCCGCTGTTCAAATCAGCGGAATGGCTGAGGTAGTTGGTTAAATACGGTATAGCCCGCGCATCACCGAAATACCTGAGACGGTCAATCGCCTCCCGGGCACCGCTCTGGGCCGGCCGGTCCAAGTAATACCAGTCGATGCTCTGGATAAGGCCGGCGTTCAACCGCCCCAGTTCGCTATCGGAAATAGCCCCCGATGCCACCAACACTTTGCCCATTTCTTTCCACTGCTCACCGCCATGTTCCAGCATCTTGAATACGTCACCGCTCAACTCCTTATTGTCAGCGAATGACCCGTCCGTGAGCGCATAACGTAAATTATCAAAATGTTCTTTCGTCTTGGGTCCGATTAATTTTTCCAGCTCAGCCGTAGAATCAAGAAACTTATTCCGTACCATTATCTCGCTTGCACATTCAATCATTCTGCGGCTTACCTCCCCTGGTTGCTGGGTGTAGTAGTCCGGGGGCGGCTTGAGCAATCCGGCGTCGTCCAATAATCGTTTATAGACATCGACCAGCCGCTGATCCATATTCCGAAGCGTAGACTCGAATTTCCAGCGTAAGGCGCGTGCTTCAGTTCCCTGGCCGTACCTCGTCTCGCCGGTCATGCCATGGGCAAACGATTGCTTGACCGTCTGGCGGAAAAGCTCGTTTTGCTCAGCGTTCAACTCGCCTTTTGCCTGTAATTCATTTAGCAAGGCACCTGCTTCCCGATCAATTACCCTGTCCGCATAAGTACCTGACGTCAATTTGGCGGATAAATATGCATCGACATCTTGGCCAGCTAACGTATCTGCAAACATCTTTTTAACCCTTCGCCGCTCAGAATAAACCAGGTCATGTTCAAATGAACTGCTAAATTCGTTTCGCTCATTTTCGTTTCGCCAAAGTGTTTGCAAAATCTCATGTTCCTGTTTTTCTATAGTATTGCCGGTCGTAGAGTGTGTCCGCCATTCATTATCCAAATCCCGTATCCGTTCTTCCAACTCATGTCTTTTTCCTCGGGCCAGCAGTTTCATTATGGGATTCCGATCTTCCTCCTGGCTAAGCGCGTGTTCCGCCTTATATTTCTGGTCGGATAATTCCCTGCATTTAATCATTTCTGTATCATAATCACTCTTCAGTTTATCGCGTTCTGATTGTAATCTGGGGATTTCCCTGTCCAAGTGCTCCAACACAAAAAACTGACTGCGCATGTCACCCATAGACTGTTGAGCGGTCGACCTAGATTTTACATATTGTTCATATTTCTGTCTGGCTTCCGTTTCGTCGAATCCGCCGAACAGCTCCTGTGCTTGTTGGCTGGAGGTTTCGTCCTGCGCTCCTTTGATAAAAATTTTTTTCAACACTAAGCCCATTGATTCCATGGTATGGGAAATCGGCATCCGGGCGCTTTCGAAACGCTGAAAAAATTTTTCATCCTCACCATTTTGAACGCTGTCAGCCTGTTTTGTTTCTGGAACAGCTTGCACCTCCTCATGGTTAATCCGTTCCGGCTGCCTGTTCGGACAGTCAGAAGCATGCATCCCCGAGTATTTCGGGTAGCCGCATTCGCAATTTTCTTGTGTTTGTACCTCTGGCATAGTCGTATAGCCTAGCACTTGCTCTGGCCTTATTCAATCACCACGCCGCTATTTCCTAATAATCCCCAATTCCACTCAAAACTGGAACGGGTGAAATATTTCTCGCCGTACAGCGGATCCATGGTGATTATCTTGGACGGGTTTTCAGCAGGACCAATGAAGCCGATAGCCACACGCGCATGTTCGCCGCTGACTGCCACAACATTGCCGCCCTGGGGCGTTTTCCAGTCTATCCGCTTGCCAGTGCCGGCTGTACCCCAAATGACCACCGGATTGCCCTTTTTGATTTCCGCGGTTAATTGAGCGACTGTCCATCCGGAAAAAGCCCGGGCCGTCCGATATTCCTTGGCTGCGATGGCGATCGGGTCCCAATACTCCCCCGGACCGGTCGAAGGCTAATGGCCA
>JBAYGJ010000026.1:0-14060 GCA_041666685.1 Patescibacteria group bacterium
ATCGACAACGCCCGTGAGCTTATCTATAAGATGTTTTTCAGCTTTGACCGGTATGACTTCGGGCGGGTCGGCCGCTACAAATTGAATCAGCGGTTCCGTTTTGATTTCCCGAACAAGAAAGAGTACCGTGTCCTGCAAAAGGAGGATCTGGTGGCCATTATCAAGGAGATTATCGACCTGAATAATTCCCAGAAAGAATCCGATGATATCGACCATTTGGGCAACCGTCGCGTCCGCGCCATCGGCGAGTTGGTCCAGAACAAGTTCCGTATCGGTCTGGCCAGGATGGAGCGCATCATCAAGGACCGCATGTCCACACTGGATCTGAACACCCTGACCCCGAATCAGCTGATAAACGCCAGGCCGATCATCGGTTCGATCAAAGAATTTTTCATGTCGTCCCAGCTGTCCCAGTTTATGGACCAGACCAACCCGCTCGCTGAATTGGAACACAAGCGCCGCTTGTCAGCCATGGGTCCGGGCGGCCTTTCCCGTGAACGTGCCGGGTTTGACGTGCGTGTCGTGCACCGCACCCATTACGGCCGCATCTGTCCTATCGCCACGCCTGAAGGGCCGAACATCGGCTTGGTCGGCCATTTGTCCTGTTACGCCCGCATCAATGAATTTGGTTTTATTGAAACGCCTTTCCGCAAGGTGATCCATGATATACCAAACAAGGCATCACAGACAGAGGGGGAGATCTTGCGCGAAGACATTTTGGATGGAACCCAGCAGACAGTGGCAAAAGCAGGCGACAAGATAACGGCTGAGCTGTCGAAGAAACTGGAAAGTGTCGACCGGAAAACTATCCCGATCAAAGCGAGGGTGACGAACCAGGTCGAATATATGGATGCGTTTATTGAGGAGCAATATGTCACCACCGCCGCGACCACGCTTTTTGATGCTGACGGATATTTCCTGACCGATAAAGCTGAAGTCCGGCTGCATGGGGAGCCGACTGCTGACCATGTCTGGCGGATTGACTATATGGATGTCGCGCCATACCAGATCATCAGCGTCACGACAGCTCTTATTCCGTTTTTGGAGCATGATGATGCTGTCCGTGCGTTGATGGGCTCAAATATGCAACGCCAGGCAGTTCCGGTTATTGCGCCGCAAGCACCATTGGTCGGTACCGGCATGGAACGGAAAGCGGCCTGTGATTCTGGACAGGTGATCGTCGCTGACCAGCCGGGGAAAGTCATCCGCGCTGACGGGGATGAGATCCATATTTTGGAGAAAACCGGAAAGGTGAAAAAACATGTTTTAATGAAGTTCGTACGTTCAAATGCCTCTACGTGTATCAACCAGCGTCCGATCATTGCGGTCGGCGATAGCGTGGAAAAAGGCACCATATTAGCCGATGGGCCGGCTACTGACGGGGGCGAACTGGCGCTGGGTACAAATGTATTGGTGGCGTTTTTACCCTGGGAAGGCGGTAATTATGAGGACGCCATATTGATTTCAGAGCGGCTGGTGCAGCAGGACCGGTATACCTCCATACATATAGAAGATTACGTTGTCGATATCCGAGATACCAAGCTGGGCCCGGAAGTGGTCACGCGTGATATCCCGAACATCGGTGAAGAGAAGCTGAAGGATTTGGACGACGAGGGGATAGTCCGCATCGGCGCGGAAGTTTCTTCCGGCGACATTTTAGTCGGGAAGATCACGCCAAAAGGCGAAACTGAGCTGTCGGCAGAAGAGAAATTGCTGCGGGCAATTTTCGGTGAAAAGGCCAAGGACGTCAAGGATTCATCCCTCTACCTCGAACACGGCGAGCACGGTAAAGTCGTTGATATCAAGATATTTTCCCGCGAGCGCGGTGATAAATTGTCATCCGGCATCCATAAGACTATCCAGGTATCGGTAGCCCAGCTCCGCAAGGTACAGGTCGGCGATAAGATGGCCGGACGCCATGGCAATAAGGGCGTCATTTCCCGTATCGTGGCTGTAGAAGACATGCCGTACATTGCTGGCGGCAGGCCTGTCGATATCATACTCAATCCGCTCGGCGTCGCGTCACGTATGAACATCGGCCAAATTTTGGAAACGCATCTTGGTTTAGCGGCAAAGTCACTTGGATATAATGTGGCCAGCCCGGCACTGAATGGCGTGCCTGAGGAAACGATCAAAGATGAGCTGGTGAAAGCAGGATTCCCCAGGGACGGCAAGATGGAATTGTTCGATGGCCGGAATGGCATTCCTTTTGATCAGAAAGTCACTGTGGGATATATCTATATGCTGAAACTGAACCACATGGTGGAAGACAAGATCCATATGCGTTCCATCGGGCCATATTCGCTTGTCACACAGCAGCCGCTCGGCGGCAAAGCCCAATTCGGCGGCCAGCGTTTCGGCGAAATGGAAGTATGGGCGTTGGAAGCGTACGGGGCGGCACACACATTGCAGGAAATGTTGACCATCAAGTCTGATGACGTGCCAGGCCGGTCAAAAGCGTATGAAGCGATCATTAAGGGCGAACCGATACGCCGTTTGAATATTCCGGAAACATTTAATGTCCTAGTCCGCGAACTTAAGGGTTTGTGTCTGGATGTCGACCTGATCGACAGCGTTGAAGAGCGTGTTGATGATGACCAGCGGGAACCGCGACGCGGACGGGATGCGGATCACGAAAATACTAAATAAGGAGATGTTATGATAGCCGAACCATCAGTCAGGACAATTGATTTCAAAGCCGTTCGCCTCAAACTGGCGTCACCGGAAGATATTCTGGGCTGGTCGCATGGGGAAGTCCTGAAACCGGAGACGATCAACTACCGCACGCAAAAACCGGAAAAATCTGGCCTCTTCGCTGAGGAAATTTTTGGTCCAACCAAAGATTGGGAGTGTTACTGCGGCAAATACAAGAAAGTCCGCTATAAGGGCGTGGTCTGCGACAAGTGCGGGGTGGAAGTCACCCGCTCGATTGTCCGGCGCGAGCGCATGGGCCATATAAAATTAGCTTCCTCCGTTTCGCATATCTGGTTTTTACGCGGCGTACCGTCAAAGATCGGGCTGATTCTGGATTTATCCATCCAGGATCTGGAGAAGGTGATTTATTTCGCCAACTTTATCGTGACTCGAGTTGATGAGGCGTTGCGCGAAGAAACGCTACAGCAGATCGAAGTAGAACTCCAGGGCAAGAAAAAATCGATTGAAGCGGAATTCAGCCGCATGGTCAATGACGTCAAACAGCGCCAGCTCCAGCACCAGGGCCAGGAACCGACCAAGGCCAGCAAAGAATTGGACGAAGAATTGTCATCGGTAAACGCCCTGAAGGATGAAAAGATGAAGAACCTCGCTGATGCGGTCGATCTGGCCAAGAAAGAGCTGAAAAGCCTCCAGCCGATGATGATCATTTCTGAGCAGGCCTACCGCGACCTGTCGCTGAAATACGGGCACGTGTTTGAGGCGAATATCGGAGCGGAAGCAGTCCAGGAACTTTTGAAGGAAATCGACATAGAAAAAACCATCACGGAACTGGAAGAAGAGATGAAGGATGCCCCTGAAACCAAGCGCCGCCGTACGGTTCGCCGGCTGAAATTGTTCAAGAGCTTCAAAATCAATAAAATTCGTCCAGAATGGATGATCTTGGACATTATCCCGGTTATCCCACCGGATCTGAGGCCAATGGTGCAGTTGGATGGTGGCCGGTTTGCCGCATCTGACCTGAATGATTTATATCGCCGGGTTATCAATCGAAATAACCGTTTAAAGAGGCTGATTGAACTGAACGCACCAGAAGTCATCCGCCGTAATGAAAAGCGGATGCTCCAGGAAGCGGTCGATGCCTTGATCGACAATAATGCCCGCCACGGAAAAACTGTCACGGCATCAACCGGGCAGAAGCGTATGTTGAAATCAATCGCTGACATCCTGAAGGGCAAACAGGGCCGGTTCCGCCAGAACTTGCTCGGCAAGCGCGTGGATTATTCCGGCCGTTCCGTCATTGTCGTCGGTCCCCATTTGAAGATGAATGAATGCGGCCTGCCGAAACGAATGGCCTTGGAGTTATTCAAACCTTTTATTATCAGCCAGTTGATCAAGAGGGAGTACGTCCATAACGTCCGCAGCGCTGGCCGGTTTATTGAGAGCGACCGCAGCGAAGTGTGGGATATATTGGAAGAGGTCAGCCGGGAAGCGTATGTACTGCTCAACCGCGCCCCGACCCTGCACCGTCTGGGCATCCAGGCGTTCAAGGTGGTATTGATCGAGGGTAAAGCTATCCAGATCCATCCGCTGGTGTGTCCGGCATTCAACGCCGATTTTGACGGCGATCAGATGGCCGTCCATGTGCCGCTGACCGAAAATTCAAAACGCGAGGCGCGGGACATTATCGCTTCAGTCAACAATTTATTGAAACCGTCCACCGGCTTGCCGATCATTACCCCGACCCAGGATATCGTGTTGGGCTGTTATTACCTCACTTTGATGCATGAGATCCCGAAAGAATCCATGAAACGGTTCAGCTCGCCGGAAGAAGCGGAAACCGCATATCAGCTGGGTTATATCCATGTGCAGGATAAGGTCATGGTCATGATCGGCAAAGAAATTATTGAAACGACCGCGGGCCGAGTCATTCTCAATAGTATCATCCCGAAATATGTCGGGTTTGTGAATGAGATGATGGACCGCAAATCGCTGGCAAAATTTATCAGCAGTTTCCTGTATAAATACGGCAACGAGGAAACGGTAAAACTGCTGGATGATATTAAGCGGTTAGCATTCAAATATTTGACGACCTCTGGCATCAGCTGGGGTATGAGCGACCTGGTGACGCCGAAAGAAAAAGGGCAGATTATCAAAGAGGCTGACGCGCAGGTCGAGGAAATCGATTCTCATTATGAACAGGGTCTCCTGACCAATGACGAGCGGCATATCAAAGTGATCGAGATCTGGGCGCAGGCCAAAGACCGCGTCCAAAAAGTCAGCCGTGATTCATTGGATAAGTTTGGTTCGGTATACTCCATGATTGAGTCCGGCGCCCGCGGATCGTGGGCTCAGACCACCCAAATGATGGGCATGAAGGGTCTCGTAACCAACCCGGCCGGTGAAACGATTGAGTTGCCGGTCAAAGGGAGCTTTAAGGAAGGTTTTGACGTGTTGGAATATTTCATTTCGACTCATGGCGCCCGTAAGGGTTTGTCTGACACCGCTCTGCGTACCGCAAATGCCGGCTATCTGACCCGTCGTTTGGTTGACGTAAGCCAGGACATGCTGATCACTGAAGTCGACTGCGGCGATGACGTGGGTCATGAATTGACCAAAGTCGAGTCAGACGAGATGGGCGAACATATCTCACGCCGTCTTCTCGGTCGAGTGGTCATGGAAGATATCATCGATCCGAAGTCTAAAAAAATCATTGTCAAAGCCGGTGAGCTGGTGACGGAGGCGGTTATGCCAAAATTAGAAAAACTGGAAATAGAAAAAATCAGGATCCGTTCGGCCATGACCTGCCAGGCTCGCTGGGGGCTGTGCCAGAAGTGCTACGGATACGATTTGGGCTTCAATCAAATGGTAAAATTCGGAGTGGCTGTCGGTATTATCGCGGCCCAGTCAATCGGTGAGCCGGGTACGCAGCTGACCATGCGGACATTCCATACCGGCGGTGTGGCCGGCCAGGACATAACTCAGGGTTTGCCTCGGGTTGAGGAGTTATTCGAAGCCAGGCCGATCAAGCATCCGGCCATCATCTCCGGCGTGACCGGGAAAGTTGCCGTCACGGAGGAATCGAAAGGCGTGAAACACCTGACCATTTCCTATGTGGCCAATGATGAAACTGCATATCCTTTCAAGAAGAAAAAGAAAGTCGAAGTCAAAGTTAAGGACGGCGATACGGTTCAGGCTAATCAGGTGTTGTTTACAGACGCCAGCGGAGAGACGACCGCCCGCGGTGCCGGCATCGCAAAAGTCTCTGACGACGCCATTACAGTCATTGCCGAAAAAGAGAAGAAACGCGAATATCAGGTGCCACCAGGGCAGATGCTGTGGGTAAAAGACGGAGACCTGGTGACCAAGGGCGATCGCCTGACGGACGGCAGTCTGGATCTCCACCAGCTGTTTTACCTCAAGGGTCAGGAAGCAGTACAGCGGTATATCATCCAGGAAATCCAATATATCTATTCATCCCAAGGCCAGAAACTGAATGAGAAACATATTGAAATTGTCGTCAGGCAGATGTTCTCGCGTATTTACGTGAAAGATCCGGGGGATACCAATTTTTTGCCAGGCGAGACCGTTGAGCGGGCACAGTTTATCGAGGCCAACGACGAAGCCAAGAAAAAAGGCGGAGTCCTGGCTGTCGGCGAACAGCTGCTGCTCGGCATTACCAAAGCCTCTCTGTCCATCGACAGTTTCTTGTCAGCGGCGTCGTTTCAGGAAACGGCCAGAGTGCTGATCGATGCGGCAGTGTCCGGAAAAATCGATAAATTGCGCGGATTGAAAGAAAACGTGATTATCGGCAAACTCATACCGGCCGGTACCGGGTACCCCCAAAATCTGATACCCAAAGAGGAATAGTCCGCAGCAGTCGAGGCATAACCTTCCCTTCTCAGGCAGGCGGCCTTTTACGTTGAATAATTTGGCGAAAAATGTTAAAATTGGTACACCATAAGTAATTGAAATTTTGATACAATGCTGGAAAAAACAAAAAAGCAATACCTGAAGAAATACAAGAAGGAGGCCCGCCAGGATTCTGGTGGCCAGGACAGCAAGTCCGAAGTTCTGCCACGGCTGCAGGCTGAGACCAAGCATGGCATTATATTAGTGGCTATCGCCATTTTTGTGATAATGGTAGTCCTGTCTTTATGCGGTTGGGCCGGCGCGTTCGGCCATGGCATTGACGTCGGTCTGAGATATTTATTTGGCTGGGGCCGCTTCGTGGTGCCGATTGTGCTCCTCGTGGTCGGTTATCTGTATTTCAAACCCGAAAAGTATGTGCTGCGGACGGCAAATTATTTCGGCCTGGGCGGCTTGATGCTGAGTTATTCCGCCTTGATACACTTGATGTTCGTGCCTATCTCCCGGGCCATATCGGATATCAGTGCCGGACGCGGGGGCGGATATGTGGGTCTGGCCCTTTCCTATCCGTTGCATAAAATTATGGGGCCGTGGGCGGCTGGCGTAATCGTCTTCGGCTTGCTGGTCATTTCACTGTTAGTGCTTTTTGACGTTTCCCTGAAACGGCTGGCGTCGGGCGGGAATTTTTTCAGCCGATTGTCAGAACGGTTCCGCGAATTTTTTTACCGGCTCAGGACTAATATGGACACCAATACCGCCGACACCAATGTTGACGGTCAGGAAGAGGTGTATGACGAACAGCCTCATGTCGCACCGGAATTCGGCGTAAAGCCTATCGGAAAAGAGGCTGCCCAATCTGTCGGCGGTGACGATCAGCCAAGAGCGGTGCCGCAGAAGACGGGAGAACAGGCCGGCCTGTTTGCTGCGCCAAAAAAGGTAATCCGAAAAATTGAGGTACCGATCGATTTGCTGGAAAGTTCCAATTCAAAACCCGCCAGCGGCGATGTTGAGGCCATAAAAAGGAAGATTGGCGATACGCTGAAGAATTTTGGGATCGAGGTCGAGATGGGAGAGACTAAGGTCGGCCCGACTGTAACACAGTATACGTTGAAGCCGGCCGAGGGCGTCAAATTATCCCAGATCACGACACTGTCAAATGACCTGGCCTTAGCCCTCGCGGCCCACCCGATCCGAATAGAGGCGCCGATTCCCGGCAAATCTCTCGTCGGTATCGAGGTGCCGAATAAGGCGGTGGCAGTGGTCAAGCTGAAGGAAATCCTGCAAAGTGACGAATTCAAGAAACGAAAATCAAAACTTACTATCGCTCTGGGCAAGGACGTAGCTGGCGCTTCGTGGGCAGTTGACCTGGACCCAATGCCACATTTACTCGTAGCTGGCGCGACCGGATCGGGCAAATCGGTGTGCCTGAATGCGATCTTGATCAGTCTGCTGTACCAGAATTCTCCGGATGAGCTGAAATTAATACTCGTTGACCCGAAACGCGTAGAAATGACCGGGTATAATGGCATTCCCCATTTGATAACTCCTGTCGTCAATGAAGTCGATAAGACCATTAATGCCTTGCGCTGGGTGGTGGCTGAGATGGATCGCCGTTTTGAATTATTACAGAAAACCGGCCATCGAAACATTCAGGCCTACAATCAGGACGCGGCCACTTATATGCCCTATCTGGTCGTGGCCATCGATGAGCTGGCAGATCTTATGTCAGTGGCGGCCAATGAAGTTGAGGCGGCAATTATCCGTCTGGCGCAGATGGCCCGGGCTGTTGGCATCCATTTGATTTTGGCAACCCAGCGCCCGTCCGTTGATATCATTACCGGTTTGATCAAGGCGAACATTACGTCGCGTATCGCTTTCTCTGTCGCTTCTGCGGTCGATTCACGGACTATTTTGGACACGTCCGGCGCCGAAAAACTGCTCGGGCGCGGGGACATGCTGTTCATCTCCGCCCAATTATCCAAACCAAAACGTATCCAGGGTGCCTTTGTCACCGATGAAGAGATTAACCGCGTGCTGGCCTATCTCAAGTCAAAAGGCCAGCCGGAGTATCAGGAAGAGATTACCGCTAAAGTCATTGACCGCACATTGGCCGGCAATTTTGAAGACCTGGGCGACGACGATCTCCTGGATCAGGCGAAGGATTTGGTTATCAAAACCGGTAAAGCCTCAGCTTCCTTACTGCAGCGGCGTTTACGGGTGGGGTATGCCCGGGCCGCCCGACTCCTGGACCTGATGGAAGAGCAGGGTATTATTGGTCCGGGTGACGGCGCAAAACCGCGGGAAATATTGGTGAGTCACGGGCAAACCATTGCAGAGACCATGGATACTGAAATAGATGCGCAAAACGACGATACGGACGCCCCAGAGGACGAGGAGAATACTGAAGATGATCAGGAGGATACCGAAGAAGAGCCGGACGATGATCAGCAGCCGGCGCGGTAGTTATTTGCCTATATGTCAGTTTTTACTAAAAAAAATATCACTCGATCAAAGACATTGGGTGAACGTCTGCGCAAAGTGCGCGAGGAAGCCGGAGTCACCCTCCAAGAAGCGGCCGACGATACCAGTATCCGCCTGGCATATTTGGAAGCTCTGGAAAATGGAAATTTTCAGGATTTACCAGGGCCGGTCTATATAGAGAACTTTTTGAAACGGTATGCGGAATATTTGAAAGTCAGCCCGGATTTTGTCATAGACCTGTATAAACACCAGGTGCAAAAAGCGGTAAAAAACAAATATCGTACCAAGTGGCCGTTGTCCGATAGCCGGCCCCGTGCCATTATTACGCCGCGTATCCTCAAGCTGGTCGGCATCGGTTTGATCGTCCTGATTGGCCTGGGGTACATAGGATTCGAAGTGATGAGGATTTTTTCACCGCCCCAGCTGAGCGTAAGTAACCCGGCAGACAACCTGACGGTCAGTACCGTGACCGTGCCGGTCACTGGCAGTACTGAGCCGGACATCACCCTGACGGTCAACGGCAAGCAGATTTATGTAGACGAAGCCGGGGATTTTTCTGAAGTAGTATCTCTGCAGGCCGGATTGAACGTGATTACTGTTTCCGCAGTAAAAAAACGGAGTAAGCCGACGGTCATAACCAGGCGTATCCTGCTGGACACCGACCAGCCGCAAATACAAACAAATTTATAACCTCCCAATTTAATAAATAATTTGCAAACGCATATGTCAAAAGTATCGGAAAAAAACGTTACGTCAGAACGATCCCGGGCAGCTGATGAGGCCATCGCCCAGATCCAGGAACGTTTCGGCGAAGGGTCAATCATGAGGTTGGGGGAAGCGAAACGGATCAAGGTTGAAGCCGTGTCCACCGGTTGTTTATCGTTAGACCTGGCCCTAGGGGTCGGTGGAGTGCCACGTGGCCGGATTATCGAAGTGTACGGCCCAGAAGCTTCCGGCAAGACGACGCTTACCCTCCATATAGTTGCCGAAGTGCAGAAGCGCGGTGGAATAGCGGCATTTGTCGACGCTGAACACGCACTGGATCCGGAGTATGCCAGGAAGATCGGGGTGAAAGTCGACGAATTGCTCATCTCCCAACCGGATACCGGCGAGCAGTCATTGGAAATCGTGGAAACTCTGGTGCGTTCAAACGGCGTTGATGTCGTAGTCGTCGATTCTGTTGCAGCACTGACCCCAAAAGCTGAAATAGAGGGTGATATGGGGGATTCTCACATGGGGCTCCAAGCGAGGCTGATGAGCCAAGCCTTGCGCAAGCTGGCCGCTATCGTCAGCAAGACCAAAACGGTCGTCATCTTTATCAATCAAACCCGTATGAAAATCGGGGTATTCTTTGGCAATCCGGAGACTACAACCGGCGGCATGGCGTTAAAATTTTATTCGTCCATCCGCATTGAAGTCCGCCGCGCGGCTCAGATCAAGAAGGGTGAAGAGTCCGTCGGCAATCGTGTGAAAGTAAAGATTGTTAAAAATAAGGTAGCGCCACCGTTCCGGACCTGTGAATTTGACATCATGTATAATGAGGGCATCTCCCTATCCAGCGATGTGCTGGATGCTGGCGTGCTCCACAAGGTGGTTGAGAAGAGCGGCAATACGTTTTCATTTGGCGAGGTAAAACTGGGAGTCGGGCATGAGACAGCCCGGGCTTTCTTGAAGCAAAACCCCAAATTAATAGACGAGATCAAGAAAAAAGTATTTGCGGCAGTAGAGGTTGAGGAAAAGGAGAAGGCGGGGAAATAATACCAAATTAAAAAAGCCCGTTCGTCCAGAGCGGGTTTTTGTATTTGCGAATACTGTTACATTTTGGTAGTATGAATCTACATAAAACAAACAAGGAGGCAACAATGCTCTTTCCACATATTGCCAGGCGTTTTGGCATTTGGCTGGCTTATCTGACGGCTGTCCTGACAGGTTTTGCCTGCACATTCTTTTTTAAGGTTTTGAACCGAACACATGTGTATGGCAAACAGAACGTTCCGAGCCAGCGCCAAGGGGTCATCTTGGTATCCAACCACCAAACGATGCATGACTCATTCTTCATTCTTTGGGCGCGATATTTTCCAGAGATTATCGCCTATCCGAGCCACTTGCCGCTCAACTTTGCCGCCAAGGAGAATTATTTTGTACGGTGGTATTTTATTATCCTTCTCCGCCTTTTGCGCACTATTCCGGTTAATCATCGGGCCGATCCATGGTTGATGAGAAAATACCTTCAGTATATCAGGGATAATAACCTCCTAATTTTTTACCAGGGTACACGGAGTTATAAGCTTGACCTGATAAAAAATGGCCCAGGATTTATTGTGGCCCACAGTAATAATCCGGTTACGGTCATCCCGGTCTATATCGAAGGGGTCAGCAAGGTGTTTGGCGGACCGAAAACCAAGGGGTTCTTTGGTCGCTGGTTCCCGAGAAGCTTATTACGTCACATGGTCGTGGCTTTCGGGGAAAAGATCGATTTTTCAGATATTGACATCATTGAGGATGCCCGGCAACGCGCCACCGTGATAAACCAGCGCATTATTGATGCGATCAAGAGGTTGCACGACCAATACACTCTTGAGCGAGCATAATTTGCATGCGCCAAATTTTTGCCGGTACAGCAGAGTTCTGTGCCGGTTTTTTTATGCGATAATATGCTGGTGTACGCTCACGGCATGCCCCAGCCAGGTCTTGATCAGCTGGTTCAGGTGCGGGGGGGTATCGCTGAAAAAATATTCGGACGCATATTCATCCCGGGTCATGGCTTTTTTCATCCCGGGTTTTTTCTGGATGTACTGTTTGAGGGCGGCCACAACCAATTCTGCCGGATCAACCAGGGTAATCAGCGGCCCGACGATACCCCGGATGAGGTTTTTTAATAGGGGGTAATGGGTGCATCCGAGGATCAGGGTGTCGACATGCTGGTTAAGCACCGGCTGCAGATAGTGCTTGGCAATCATCAGTGTTTCCGGCGTATCAAGCCAGCCCTCTTCTGCCAGGGGGACGAATAACGGGCAGGCTTGCCCTATAACAGTCAGTCCAGGATCGGCTGAACTGATTTTTTTTACGTAGATATTGCTGGTGATGGTCGCTCGCGTGCCAATGACGCCGATCCGTCCGCTGGACGTTGCGGCAATAGCCGCCTGTACCGCCGGCGTGATCACTTCGAATACTGGCAGTTCAGGAAAGGCGTCGGCGACCTGGTCCGCCGCGACAGCAGAGGCGGTGTTGCAGGCGATAATTATGCAATCCGCGTTTTTTTGGGCCAGGAAGTCTGCATCCTGCAAGGCATATCGGACAATCGTATCAGGACTTTTATTCCCATATGGTGTCCGGGCCGTATCGCCGAAGTAGAGTACCTGCTCGATCGGCAATTGCCGTTCCAGTTCTTTGATGACGGTGAGACCGCCGATGCCGGAATCAAATACGCCGATCATATTGATTGAATAAATTTGATAGTAATTTGACTGAGACCCCTTACAATTTTTATTGCGTGCCGAGTGTACCGTGTTGGCGTGTAAGGCTTTTTCAGGGCAATAACTTTTGCGCCGGATCGTATCCCGGCCAGTACGCCGCTGATGGAATCTTCGATGACCAGCATCTCGTTAGACTTTATATGTAAGATTCTTGCCGCTCGTTTATACACCCACGGATGCGGCTTGCTGTATTTCATTTCATCGCCGGAGATCACCGCTTGGAAATATTTTTTCAGATGGAAACGTCGGACGACGTAGTTGACTACTTTTCGTGGACCGGAAGTGGCAATCAGCATCGGATAGCCCTGCTGCTGCAGATGTTTTAGAAGTGAGATGGCACCAGGAGCCAGTTTGAGATGTTTATTAAAAAGAACTAATAGAATTTTAAGCCGGTCATTGATAATGGTAGTTAGTGGATCTGGGATTACAAGATGTTTTTTTAGGTACCTACTGATAAATATTTGTGTCCGGCCGCGTACTTCGCGGTCCAACTCTTTCTCGTTAAATTTTTTATGAGCGTCTGGGCCGCATTTTTTCTTTAGATATTCCCACGTTGACTGTTCCCATAAAGGTTCAGAATCAATTAGAACTCCGTCCAAGTCAAAGACAATTGCTTTAATCATCAGTTATAATCCTGTATACAAGAAGGCATCGTATAGCCGTCGAGTTTTATCATAGATGGTGGCCCTGAATTCTGCGGGGATTAATTTGTCATACGCAGGGGTGATGGTACCCGAATAATGAACCATGCTGTCCAGGTATTTAATGCATTTATGCTTATCGTTACCGTTTGAATATCCTCTCAATTTGGCGTCGGTGCCGGATTTCCTGATCTGGACGAACATCCGGTCGAATGCCAGGTAGGTGGCGTCCCCGACAAAAATTACCTTTTCCAAAGAGGAGAAATCAAGTTCAGGCATGGCCTCTGATAATATGGCTTTTGCGTTATTTAACGTGATAGTGCCTTCTTTCAGGGATAGTGCGATCCCAAGGTAATACAGATCTATGGCGTCACGTTTTTTTTCGCCTTCGGATTTTTCCTGCAAGAGGATTTTTGGGTCAGGTTGGCTCTCGTTGTAATAGGTGATATCAGCCCGTTCGTAATAGCGGTAATTCATGTTGCATTCCTTGAAGATTTCCTGGAGGTATTCTGCCATGGTTTTTTTGTTCACGAACAGGTGGGCCGCGAGGGCAGTAGCGATGATTGACGCTTCGCCTGCGCTTTTTTCGCGCATAGCCAATGCTTTCCTGCCGCCTTTACTCGTGATAATTTCTTCTGGCCCGATGAACATGCCGCCGCTTTCTTCACCGGCAAACGCAATGCGAGGGTCGACGCCGAGGTTAATATTTTCTTTCCAAATGTCGTTGATCAAGATATCTTTGGTCGGATCGGCGAACAGTTTTTTCTCCACTTTCTTCATGATAGTAGCGATTTCCTTGAATCCAACAGGGGTGGTAATGATCTTCACATCATTGGCTATGGCCCATTCATCCCAAGCCCGCGATGATGGCGTGGTATTGATCATGAATCTCGGGTGATCGCCCCATTGCCCTGATTTTTTCAGCTGTTTCATGTTGTAG
>JBAYGJ010000027.1:0-13966 GCA_041666685.1 Patescibacteria group bacterium
CATCACCAGTCGGGTCGCCACCCTGGATGACAAATCCAGGAACAACCCGATGGAAAGTAAGCCCATTGTAATAGCCGGATTCCGCCAGGTACACAAAATTACTCACAGTTTTTGGTGCATCCTTGCTTAGCAGTTCAAATTCAATGCTGCCCTTCTCTGAACGAATAACAGCTTTTTTATTGCTGATCTTCTCGTCACCCAACAAACCCGGAAACGCATACCTTGTTTTCATATAATTCATAAGTAAATTAATTTTTTACCAGCTTCCGCCGCCGCCGCCGCCAAAACCGCCGCCAGAAAAGCCGCCGCCGCCAAAACCCGATCCGCCGCCACCGGCGCGCCCACCGGGCTTACTGACTATTGCGGTATTCATGGTCGTATTCATGGATGACAGGCTGGTCGCCAGATACCATGCACCAAATATGGTCCCGGGCTGACCCTCATACCATCCCGGCGGAGTCAGGTACATACCCTCAAACTGTTTGGCCCATTCCTTTTCCACGCCGAGAACCATAGCATAGGGTAATAACTGTTCAAATTGCTGGGGTGATTTTGCCGGAGCATTGTGGAACTTTAGGCGTTCGGTTTCTGTCACGGACAAAAACCATTTGAACCCCTTGATCTGCTCATTGGTTTCGACTCCCAATTTCGTACGTCTCGGCATGGCCCGAGCAAATAGTACAATTGCCGCACCACTGACCAGCAAAGATATGAAAGCTAAAGAATTTTTAAATCCATTTCCAAATATTCCTAAAATGGCAAACAATACTATGCCAACCGTACGATATGAATTCCGGATTTTATCCGGATTCATCGGAAAATATCCGTCCGTAACGACAGCGGTATAGACCTGCTTATTGATGTCTTTAAGGTTCTTATAAAATTTATTCTTCAAACCCGATACGGTGCTTGGAGAGCCGTCTTCAAACAGCCCTTTCATGATGGTCTGCTCATAATCGCGCAGATGGGGATCGGGCTCTTTCAGTTTAATCAATTCGTAGTCTGTTTTTGTCCCAAGTAGTTTTTTCTGCTCAATTTCGCGAATTTTGATATAACCGCCGATCGCCAGCTGGATAATGGCCGAAGAAATATCTTTTGGATCCAATTTCTCATCAACAACCGTGCCCAGCTCGATTGCCGTTAATTTGTTTGGCGGCTCATATATTGGGATTACAGTCCCCCGTCCCTTGGGATCACGCCCTCGCGTATACCAAAGTATACCCATCACAATGAGAACAATAAACGGAAGCCCAATCGGCCAATTGTCTGCCAAAAACCAACTCAGCTGCTGAGAAGTCGAGGGTTTTTCGATAGTTCCTTGGGGCCAGGCAACCACAAAAGATAGCCCTGCCTTGGCATCCAATGCATCTGTAGTCTCAATAAAAGCCTCTCCAGTGCTGGTGACGGTAACGGTGCAGAGCTGGTCTGTTGAGCCGTACACACCGGAATAACATGCAGGTTCCAACGTCCCCTGGCTAAATGACGCCGGGCCCGTAATACGTACTGAAGCCTGCTCGATCGGAACGTCCCAGCCGTTTCCGGTTACATTCCAATATAATTCCTCATGATCATCAAAATAATTTACGGCCCGCTGGACAGAATAGTTTATCGAGTAGTCGTGGATTCCCGTAATCGTACTATCCGCTTCGCCAATTTTCAGCATCAAATTCCCGTTGGTACGTGTCGGCACATAGGTAACCGATAATCCGTCATCAATTGAAATACTGCTGACATGTATGCGGACATCATACGTTGCGCCATTACGTGTATAACTATAAGGTAAATACCGATATATTCCATGCCGCTCAACGTCGCCAAAATCATATGTAATTTTTTCCTCCACCGTAAATGAGCCGTCAACATTTACGTTGATGGAACTGGAAATATCTTTTACAGATTCGGAGGTCTGGGCTTGTGCTATAGCTGGTATACATACCAGTACAGCGGCAAAACCAACTAGTAGTAACTGAAGTCGTTTGGACATATATTTAGGATAAGTATATCATAGTGGGCAGAAGGCAGCCAAACGATTCAAAACAAAAACTGCCCCAAGAATATTCGGCAGCAGCCGATTTTTGTTCCATTAATGAAACGAGCCGTAATGCGCCTCCTGTTACCTGAAACTGTTGCGCAATTTTATGCGCTCAACCTCTTCATCGCAATCCTGGCAGTACACCGGCTCGTGGATCTCTTCGCCGCATCCGGAACAATAATTCCGGACATGGCGAATTCCGAGGAACCGTTTCATCTGCTGAAACTTCATGTCCTCGAGGAGTTCGCGCGTGGTCTTGGTGGCCATAGGCTGGTGTTAATGATTAATATCACCTTAACTATTGACCAATCGCCAAAATTGTCAAGGGTCAATGGGTATAGAGCGCAAAGATAATAAAAAACCCTGAACAACCTTTCTGTTCAAGATTGGTAATTTTGATGCTTTTAAAGGGTTTTAGTCCGATACAAAAATGAGCCAAATGCTAATGCAGGCATTATCCTACGCTATTGATTATTTTGCTTGAAGGTAAAAGGGTTGAAATTTGTCTGGGTATCAATAAAATCAACCTGTTCACTTTTCTTTAACCATGAGACTGCTTTGTAGGTACATGGCGTGGCTATAACTTCAATTCCTACCTTGAAAATGTAATTGGAAATAATCACAGCCCATAGCAGATGGCCAGGCAAAACTCCCATAAATGCTACACATACAAAAAGTGTGGAATCAATCCCTTCCCCAATAATAGTTGAGCCGATCGTCCGTGTCCAGAGCCAACGTCCACGAGTGGCAACTTTCATTTTCGCCAATATGTATGAATTGGAAAATTCCCCAGCCACATACGCCAAAAGTGAGGCGATGACAATGCGGGGCGTCAACCCTAGTATAGCGTCATAAGCCGCCTGATTCCCCCACCCCGTCGCAGCGGGTAATTTACCGACAATAAGAAAGACCAGTGACATCAATACAGCAGCACCGAACCCGGTCCAAATGACCCGTCTCGACATTTTATATCCATACACTTCTGTCAATACATCCCCAAAAATATACGCCAAAGGAAATAAAATTGTCCCTCCGTCAAAATCAAAAGGTCCGATACTTACAATTTTTGACGAAGCGACATTGGAAATCAGCACCACGGCCACAAACAGGCCGAGGATAATATCGAAATATCTATACTTCACGTCTTTTCGTTTTCATGATAGCCCAACCGAATCGGATGACTGCGGTAATGATCCTAGGAGCGCGCCATGGTTGCCTGATGACACGAAACAGCCATTCTAAGCCTATTATCCGCATCCAGACAGGCGCTCGCTTCACCTGGCCGGATAAATAATCAAACGATCCGCCAACTCCCATAGCCAGTTTAACCGTGAGAATACGGGATAGATTGCGGTGAATCCACTTCTCCTGTTTGACCTGGCCGAAAGCTACGAACAAGATATCCGGCTGCCGGCGATTAATTATTTCAACTATTTTCGTGTCATCCAGATGTTTATGCCAGCCACGGTAGCCGCTCTCGGCACCGGCGATGCGAAGGTTCGGGATGCGTTCTATCAAGCGCACCGCGGTTTTTTCTGCAACGCCGGGTTTGGCTCCAAGCAAAAAAACTGACTGACTTGTTTCTGCGGCAAGTGCACAGATTTCTACCAGTAAATCGACGCCGGGAATGCGTGTCGCCAGTTTTTCTCCTGCGCGTCGTGCGGCAATGGCCAGTCCAAAACCGTCAGCCAGTGAAAGGTCGGATGCATTCAGTATATCCTTGAACTCTGGGTCACGCTGGGCAGCCATGATAAATTCCGGTCCGGTAGTGACTATATAATGCTTACCATCCCCACCTAAAAAATGGCGTACTTTTTCAAGCGCGTCAGCCTTTATAATATTGTCGATTCGAACTCCTAATATTTCCATATTATTTCTTTACTGACCGCAAATGCTTCGAATAAACTGCGTACAAATGTAAACGCTTCAATTCGCGAGCAAACGATTGCCTGAAAAAATTCCATTTCCACGTTAATATCCGACGGCCCGCCTGATCAGTCACCCAATGCGAATAATACGGCATATTATCAATTATGTCGACAGACTTTATTAAAATTGCTTCTGAACCGGAATTTCTGATTCGCTGCACCGACTGACGCCATCGTACCTGGTAGTCTGGATGTGAATAATCCATAGTCAATACTCCGACTAAGCGTCCGACACGGCGGCCGAATTGCTTGGTAATCTTTGCGTGAGTACATTTCGTATCCTCAACCACGTCGTGCAACACTCCGGCAATGACAGTTGCGATAGAGCGTCGATACTCAGCGCACGTGAGTCCGACCCGTATACTATGGAGTATGACCGGCTTTTTATTCCGGCAGTAATGGTTGACTTCAGTAACCAGAAAAGTGATGGCTTTTTCCAGCAGGAAACGATCTTTATCAGAATAATAATCCATATATCAAGATCTCAATTGATAACTACTACTCATCATATACTCCGAGCCTGCCGGTTTCAATACACTTTCCATCAGCTCAATTGATGAGACGGTAAACTGAGACTTACATAAAATACCGCTCAATGCTTTAAAATTGGCATACGTCGGTTTCAGCCGACCGAGAGTAATGTGACCGGTAAATGAATGTTTTTCTACCAAACCAATTCCCGTTTCTCCAATCCCCTGATTAATTGCTGATTGGAGTCTGAATAACGCCTCGCTATCGGAAATTTTCAGTCCGATAATATTCGGAAACTTAAAATTTGGAAATGCCACAAACCCGTCTATCTTCACCTCAAATTGTACAGTATTTTTTACAACTTCACATAGTACATCGCGCACAATTTGAATGTCAGATTCCGGAATATGACCGAGGAAATGTAAAGTGATATGGAGTTTTCCCGGTGTTTCCCAGTTTACCGGCCAGCAATATTTTTTCAGCTTAACAATCAGTTCACCAATGTCATTTTTTACTGACTCTGGGGGATTAATCGCAATAAACATACGGTGTAGCATGGTTGAATTATACCTCTTTTATTCCGTTAATGACAAAATACCCTTTATTAAATCCCCAACTTTTACTATAATCCTTCTACATGAAAGAGGCCTTGTTGTACGAAAAAAAGCTCCATCAAACGGTCCGGTGCCGTGTGTGCGACCACCACTGCACTATTTTACCGTCCAACCGGGGAATTTGCGGAGCACGCGAAAATCAACATGGAAAACTTTTTCTGCTAGTATACGGGAGGGCAATTGCAGAGGCTATTGACCCAATCGAAAAAAAACCGTTTTTTCATTTCCTGCCCGGTTCAAAAGCCCTTTCCATCGCCACTGTCGGCTGTAACTTACGTTGCGATAATTGCCAGAACTGGCAGATTTCACAGGCTTCCAAACAATCGGGATATGTCGACCTAAAAATATCCGGCGAAGAATTACCACCCGAACAGGTGGTGGCAGATGCGCTATCAAACAATTGCAAAAGCATCGCCTATACCTATACCGAACCGACTATTTGGACGGAATATGC
This sequence comes from Patescibacteria group bacterium, assembly GCA_041666685.1. Classification (GTDB taxonomy): domain Bacteria; phylum Patescibacteriota; class Patescibacteriia; order UBA10025; family JAHIVO01; genus JBAYGJ01. Next base: position 5,500 of record JBAYGJ010000027.1, read on the forward strand.
GTTAGACTGCATGAAGCTGGCTAAAGCGAAAAAAATCAGGAATATCTGGGTTTCAAACGGTTTCATGTCCGATGCCACATTGGAGCTGATCATCCCTCATCTTGACGCAATCAATGTCGATCTCAAATTTTTTGATGATAAAAAATATCAGAAATACTGCGGGGCGCGATTGGACCCCATTTTAAAAAATATCAAAACTCTAAAAAAAGCCGGGGTCCATGTGGAGATCACCACCCTATCCATTCCGACTATCAGCGATAGCCCGACAATGTTTAGGAAAATGTCAAAATGGATATCTGATGAACTGGGAAATGACACGCCATGGCACATCTCTGCGTTTTCTCCAGACATCTCTTTTAAACTGCAAAACTTGCCGCCAACCAACGCATCTACATTAAAAAAAGCCTATGCAATAGGGAAAAAAGTCGGCCTCCATTTTGTTTATTCAGGAAATATCCCTGGTTTACCTTCAGAAAACACGTTTTGCCCAAAATGTGGTACAATATGCATTGAACGTCAGGGCTATGATGTGCATAGACATGATCATCACGGTATGTGCCTGGCTTGCGACTCTCCTCTATCAATAATCGATTAAGCAACTATGAAAAAAATAATAGCGGTTTTTTCACTTATTGCCCTGTTAGCGCCGCAACTGGCTGCGGCAGCCAGCTTCAATCCCAATTACATCATTTCTGACAACGACTTGGTCGACAAGAACGCGATGACCGTCGCCCAAATCCAGAAATTCCTCAATAATCGCGGTGGGGCAGTATCTGGATATAAACAGCCTGATCCGTGGGGTACGACACGTTCCGCAGCAGAAATCATTTACAACGCTTCTCAATTCTATACCATCAGTCCAAAATACCTTATCGTCACCATCCAAAAGGAACAAAGCCTGATTACGGATACGACGCCAACCCAATACCAATACGACTGGGCAACCGGATATGGGGTATGCGACAGCTGTTTGGTCACTGATCCGCAGGTAAAACAGTATAAAGGTTTTTACAATCAGGTAAACTGGGCTGCCAAGCGCAACCGGTACTATATTGATACGGCGGGCCAATGGAATTTCAAAGTGGGGGGAACGTACCTGATCGACGGTCAGTCCGTGACCATCCAAAACCAGGCGACCGTCAACCTATACACCTACACGCCGCACTTGCATGGCAACGAAAATTTTTGGACATTATGGACGAGATGGTTTACTAAACAGTTCCCCGACGGGTCACTGCTGCAAGTACAGGGAACTGCGGGAGTCTATTTGATCCAAAACGGCCTCAAACGGCCTTTCTTCAGTAAAACCGCCCTGATTTCCAGATTTGACCCGAAGTATATAATTCTCGTTTCACAAACTGATATCGATGCATATGCTGACGGACAGCCGATAAAATATCCGAATTACTCCCTTCTCCGTTCAAAACAGACAGGCCGCATTTACCTGATTGACGGCAACGACAAACGCTATATCACATCGCCGCAAGTTTTCGTCGACATCGGGTTTAATCCGGAAGAAGTGGTTGTTGTAGAGGAAACTGACCTGAATTCATATACAGCTGGAATGGATCTGACCCAACAGAGTGAATATCCAACCGGCGTACTGTTGAAATCAAAACTGAACGGCGGGATCGCCTATGTTCAGGACGGAGTCCGTCACCCCATCATGTCAAAGGAAATTCTCCAAAATCGGTTCCCAAACCGGGTACCAGTCACTGTCGAACAGGCTACAATCGATGCTTATCCGCGGGGTGAACCGATAAAATTCAATGACGGCACGCTAGTCACTTCACCAAACGCGAACGGCATCTGGGTCATTTCAAACGGACTTCGCCGCGGCATCTCGTCCAAACAGGCATTCGATACCCTTGGGTACAAGTGGGTTAACATCATCCATACAAATGACGCAGCCCTCCTGGACATGCACCCGGCAGGCGACCCAATCTCCGTCACTAATTAATGTGATATAATGTTTTCATGATTATTTTTTCAGCTATCAGCCCACATCCACCGATCCTGATACCCGATATTGGCAAGGATAATGTGCGTTTTATCAAAAAAACCACGGCTGCCATGAAACGGCTGGCACAGGACCTCTACGCCGCCAAACCGGATACGATCGTCATCATCTCGCCACATGGCCAGATGCATACCGACGCCTTCTCACTGAACATGTCCAATGATTTTGAAGCGAATTTCAAGGAATTCGGCGACCTACACACAAAAATTAACCTCAAGGGAGACGTCCGCCTGATCCACCATTACAAAGAAATCCTAGAGAGCAAGCAACGCGTCGTCCTGACGAACTCACCGGTATTGGACCATGGCGCCGGCGTACCGCTGTACTTCCTCACCCAGGCTCTGGATTTGAAAAAACTGCGCATCGTCCCCATCTCCTATTCATTGCTTGATTACGAAAATCACTACCAATTCGGCATGGCTCTGCAGCAGGATATGTTGAACGACACCAAGAGGATTGCCATCATCGCATCGGGCGACCTGTCACACCGGCTAACCGAAGACGCGCCGGCCGGATTCTCCCATTGGGCGAAAAAATTCGACGAAACGCTCATGAAAAAAATCCAAAACAAGGATACCGAAGGAATCCTGAAGCTTGATGCGGACTTCGTCGAAGAGGCCGGTGAATGCGGACTTCGTTCCATCATCATGATGCTGGGCATGCTCAACACCATCAACCATGAGCCGGAAATCTACTCATACGAAGGGCCGTTCGGTGTCGGATATATGGTAGCAAACTATAAATTAAAAAATTAATCATTGTATATCTCCTATGAATAAACGCCTCCTTTTTGTCGGCACATTCATCATACTCGGATTTGTATTGCTGCAGATCCCCTTCACTAATATTATCGGGAGTTCAACGCAGAAGTTTTCCTTCTTTGACTTTTTCGCACCGACAATCGGCGCGTTCCTCGCTTCGGGATGGGGCGCGGCAGTTGTCGTACTGGTAAAAACTTTTAATGTAATCGTACACCACCAAACATTTGACCTGACAACGATCATCCGGCTTTTTCCGTTAGCATTTGCCGCCTTGTATTTCGGGGCGAAAAAATACAAAACACTCGTCGGCATTATCCCGCTGGCGTGCATGGCCCTGTTTATCGCCCATCCGGAAGGAAGACAGGCATGGTATTATTCCCTCTACTGGCTCATACCCGTTGTTGCCTCCTTCACTAAAAAAAGTTTGGTCATGAACAGTCTGGGCGCTACGTTTACTGCCCATGCCATCGGCGGCGTCACCTTTCTATATGCATTTAACCTGCCGGCCGAGACGTGGATCGCCCTGATCCCCGTCGTGTTCCTGGAACGGATGCTGTTTACCGGAGGTATCGCATTAAGTTACGTAGCCATGAATTCATTGGTCAATGTATTGGCCACACGGCTGGATTTACCGGTCCTGAACCGCCTGATCCAGCCGGAATTCGTCGCCTCAAAGAAACTCCTGTCCTACCTATAATACTTTTCATAGAAACCAAATCGCTCCTCGGCTGTGCCCGGAGCGGTTTTTTGGTATCTGACGGTCGTGGTACAATATAGATATGGATCCATACGTTTTACTGGCAAAAACGAGCATAGAGCAGTACTTGAAAACAGGCCGAATGATCGGCGTCCCTGATGCGGTGCCTTCAGCCATGCTCAGCGGGAAAGCGGGAGTTTTCGTATCGTTGCACACGGTAAAAAATCATCAATTACGGGGGTGTATCGGCACCTTTGAGCCGACTCAGAGCAATGTTGCCGAAGAAATCATCCGTATGGCCGTCTGTGCCGCGACGGAGGATCCGCGTTTCACGCCGGTCAGGCTAGCCGAACTCAACAGCCTGGAAATTCATGTGGACGTTCTTTCAGCCCCGGAGAAAATAACTGACACGAAGTTACTCGACCCGAAAAAGTACGGGCTAATCATTGCCAACCAGCACGCACGGAGCGGCCTACTGTTACCCGATATCGGTGTCAAAACTGTTGAGGAGCAAATAGACATTTGCTGCGACAAGGGCGGCATGAACCGCAACCAGGACCAGTTAGCTTTTTACCGTTTTACCGTCGAACGACATGCCTAATGAATTTTGCGAAATTACTCTGTCCCAACGATTCCCGAAACAACTGGGAATTTTTGACTATGCAGTACCGGCATATTTACAGCAGGACATCCGTCCCGGACAATTAGTGGAAATACCTTTCCGTAATGCCATACGGGAAGGTGTGGTCATTAGGCTGAAAAGCCAGTCTATTGCCGGCATGACCATTAAACCATTGAATAAAATTATCGACACATCTCCAATCCTGACTTCAGAACAATTGTCTTTGGCCGAATGGCTGAGCACATTCTATTTTGTTTCCATCGGTTCCGTCATCAAGATGATCCTCCCGCCTGTCCCGATCCGGAAAGGAAAAACGGCAGAAAAAAAACAAATCCGCACGGTTTGCCTGCACATCGCCCCATTAACTGAAAAAAATATTAAATCATTCATTTCCGGTAAAACTAAAAATTGGCTATACCAGCCGGCAATAGCTGATGAATTACGAGCACATGTCCAGTCCTTACTGCAGTCGATGACGGGAACTACTCTGATTGTTGTACCGACTATCCAGGACATCGAACCTATCATGTCATTGGTACCGGCTGTAAATTTACATTCAGCAATACGATTCCACGGAGGTATGAATAAACATGAAACATTTACAGCCTACGAATCGGTCCGTACTGGGTCCGCCCGAATAATTATCGGAACAAAATTATCACTATTCCTGCCATTCCGGGACCTGCAAAATATCCTGTTATTGCAATCGGAAAATAGGAACCATAAGCAATCCGACCAAAATCCAAGGTACGATTGTCGGACTGTTGCGCTGAAGCTTAGCTCACTCCATGGGGCAAAAACGCTGTTCAGCTCCCATGCGCCGACTGTTGAACAATATAAGCTGGTACAAGACGGTTCATGGTCGTTTTTCGCCTCCACCCCAGCGCCCGAAAACCCCAATAGTATCATAGACATGCGGGAAGAAAGGAGAAAACGCGAATCTTATATACTTTCAGAAACGTTGATCCAGCGAATTCAGTCATCTCTGGCGGATAGGAAAAAGGTTTTTCTGTATATCAACCGCCGTGGCAGCTCTTCATCCGTGGCGTGCCAAGATTGCGGACTGGCCATCACTTGTCCGGCCTGCCGCCAGCCCCTCGTCTACCATAGTGAATCCAAAATGCTTTTCTGCCACCAGTGCAATATAAAATATCCAGTACCCACGATGTGCAAAAAATGCGGCGGGATAGATTTCAAATTCATGGGTACCGGAGCGCAGCAGGTCGAGCATGAAGTGAAAAAATACTGGCCTGAACATTCTGTCATGAGATTGGACCAGGATACGGAAAAGCCAACCAATCTATTGCAGGCGGACATTATCATCGGTACTGAGCTGGCTATCCCCCATATAGATTGGGATAACGTCGGCATTACTGGGGTCATCAATGCCGACTCCTTGCTCTATTTACCCGATTTCCGGTCAGGTGAGCGTACCTGGCAGCAAATCACGCTCTTCCATTACCTATGCGGTAAAGCATGCGTTATACAAACGAACACCCCCGAGTATCCGGTTATCAATGCTTTGTCGAACAACAAACCTGAATTACTCTACCGCCAGGAACTGACCGACCGGATGCTGCTCAACTACCCCCCATTTACACATCTTTTCAGGCTCATCATTTCCCATCCGGACAAGAACCGCTGTGTCCAAGAAGCGCAACGGGTAAAACGAATGTTCCAGCCGGCTCACATTTCTGTTTCTATCCTCACGCCCCTCCGCCCCCTCGTCCGAAAACGCTGGTATATGTATGTAATTTTGAAAATTCCATTATCATGGGACGAAGAAAAAATCCGGGCTTTAGTGGCCCAGGTCCCCAAAGGCTGGCAGATTGACCGCGAACCGCAGAGCTTACTTTGATTTCAGGCCTTGATGTACATCCCGCTTTATCATCCTGATGATCTCAGGAAATTTTGCGATCCGGAAATGGCCTTTGACATGCTTATAAATAAAGACATTAGCGTGCGGTAATTTGGCCGCATATTTTTTGGCCTGTGCCACGGGTACGATGTCATCATTCTTGGAAAAAAGCAGGGTAAGTTTCTTTGAATTTTTTTGAATCAACGACAAATCTGACTTCAGCTTGAATCCACCGGCCAGATGATCGGACGGCAAGGTATCATCAAACGGCGGGCAAACCAGGTAGGTGGACAATATGTTCTTTGGGAATTTTTTTTCGGACAAATACTTAGCCAAAAACATCCCGCCTAGCGACGAGCCGAGTAAAATCAGATTATTTTTCAAATACGGAAAATGCCGCTCGAAATGCATTTTCCACTCGCTATATTTTGCATTGTCCTGCAAAGGCATCCGCGGCCTGATGATATGGAATTTCTTGCCCAGCATTTTGTCCAGATACGGGCCGTTCCAACCGACCTTTTTGTGGATGTCGATCGGCCTTGTGTTTAAATAATGCCGGAAATCATTCTGGTTCCTAAATGTGTCACCGCCATGGATGTAAAAAATTTGTACCTTAGATCGTTTATTCACTTTTTTTGTCGGTTAAAACGGAATATTCAAACTTACCACTTTTTGTACCAATGACCTTTTCGGCTAAGTCGTCAGGTAAAGCCGGTTCGCCTTCTCCATGCCAGCTGAAACCAAATTCTCCGGACGCAGAAGGATTGCCAGGCACCCACCCTAACTCTTTCAACTTTTTATAATCTGCATCTGATGCCTTATCCATATCAACACGAATTATCGGGATTCCTTTTTCTTGATCCGGTGGATTGTGACTACTCTCGGGTGACATTTCCATGGGCATTTTATTTGGGCATATTAAAAAGTAATGATTACGATTGTCCGGTCATCTTTTGATTTGACGGACTTGTACCTCAGCCATTTGTCCGGGTCTTCCGTCTCTACTCGCGCATGCATTTCTTCCCAGGCGTTAATGGAAGCATCAGTTGGGACGGCGAAGTAACCGTCGGAAAATAGTTCTATAGACGACATGCTCGCTTTTTTATACTCAAACATTTTTATAAACTTTTCAGGTGTCTCAGTCCCATCAATCGCACCATATCCCATCGGATCATAAGCATTATTTTGGTATTTAAATTGTCCGAGCAGAAAGGGCATAATGTGCTCACGACTGCCTCGAATGTCGCCAGTCTTACGAATGTATTTTGAGCGTTCCTCAGCATTGTCAATGTCAATCTGCTTCACTTCCTGGTATGCCGGCATGCCACTCACCCTGAATCCGCAGTCGCCCAGATACGTGACAATAACTTTATCAACGAGCAACCGAGCACAAATAAACCCACAGGTAAAACGAAATTTTGGCTCCCGCACGAGATCCTGGATACCTAATGCCTCGTACTCCTCATGAACTTTTTTGTTCAGAAGCCGGACTAATTCAGTTCCGTTTGCGTGCGATGATAGGCATGCGGCTACGACGATACGCGAAACAATTTCCCCGCCGGTTTTGCCGTCATGCAACTTTCCACTTTTATCCGTCGCTCCATCGGCTAAAACAAAATTCGTTTCGTTGTAACCGAAATAGTCCTCGTTTTTACCTTCTATTTTGCCTTTTGAAAAAGTTTGAACGCTCAACATGATCATTTATATTTTTAATTGAGCAACTCAAAACTTTTGTGCCACCTGACGGTACGCCTCCCTAAACGGTACGCCATTTTTGACCAGTTTGTATACTTCATTGGTCGCATAAACCTCCTGGGTCATAGCAGTACTGCAATGCTTCTTATTGACCGACAGGCCGGAAAACACCAGCGCCGTGATATCGAGGCTTTTCTGAACGATATCCAGGCCTTTCATGACCGGCTCCTTGGTTAATTGCAGGTCTCGGTGATATCCGGAAATGAGATTGCCAGCCAGACCCTTTACCTGTATTTCATAAGAAACAACGACGTGGTATTTCGCCCTGATCAATTCCAGCACGTCGGGATTTTTTTTCTGGGGCATGATCGAACTGCCGGTACAGAATTCTTTGGGTAATCCAAAATATCCAAATTCAGGCATACTGAACAGGATCAGGTCAGTCGCCATCTTATTCAGGTCTAGCATAACCAGCGATAATGCGTGCAAAATGCTTGACTCAAACTTACCACGGCTGTTTTGCGCATAGATCGGGTTACCCTGAACTCTTTTGAAACCAAGCAATTGAGCGGTATATGCCCGGTCAATTTTCAGCGGTACCCCATACCCTGCTCCAGTGCCGAGGGGTGAAAAGTCAATCAATTCCAACACACTTTCTAAAATTTTCACATTGTCCTGCATCGATTCGATATATGCACCAGTCCATAACGCAATCGAGGATGGCATGGCTTTTCGGGTGTGCGTATATCCAGGAAATTCTATCTTCCCGTATTTTTTGCTGAACTTCCTCATTGCCCCAACCAATCGAAAAACC
>JBAYGJ010000028.1:0-13059 GCA_041666685.1 Patescibacteria group bacterium
ACTTCTTCTATGGTTACGCCCTCGATTTCACCGGCCCCTCGTGCGATAGCGCGATCAATATTTTCGTTAGGCATGTTCGATTCTTTGGCCTTATCAATCGCCATGCGCAACCGGAAGTTCATAGTCGGGTCCTTGCCGCCCTGGCGCGTTACGACGCTGATGGTATTGGCTAGCTTCGTGAACATGTTGCCGCGCCGCTGGTCAGTGACCGCTTTTTGCCTTTTAATTTGAGTCCATTTTGAATGTCCGGACATGTAGTTGAACAAAGGATAAATAATCAAATTTCATTGTAAATTATAGCATATTTTTGGAAAAAAATCAACCCTCATTACAAAAGACTTGACCAATAAAAAAAGCGACAATTCATTTGTCGCCTCGAAGCTTGATAGCATAGCGTTTGATACAATGCAGATGAATGAGCATGAACAAAAAGATGATGCCGAAACTCACTGACATTATTACAAACGGCAAGTACGGGATGTGCCATGGGCTATCCGGCCGACTGGTAGCGAAAGCTATAAAGGCAGTCGAGGGGCTACTGAACAGAGATATCCATATCATCGAGATGATGTCCCTTTTTGTGAGCTTTTTGGTCACAGCAAAGTCATATACTCGGTTGAACTTCGCCATCTGACGCCAATCATGTATTAAGGCGCCAATAAATAGGATTACCGCTGCCGGCATCAAAACTTCGATTGTGGCAAAGAGCGTTTTCATGAAACCTCCAGAAAAAGTAACTTCACTTTTTGAATGTCTCAGTTTAGCTGAAGACGTTTTCATTGTCAATTAGTCCATGATTTCGTATACTGATAGGGCATAACCTATTAAATATCTTACAACCATGAACATTTTAGATGATGCTAAGTCAATGAAAAAATTGGACCGGCAGAACATGCTGGGCTCAATCGAGTCAGTCGGGCTGCAATGCCAGCAGGCCTGGTCTGAGGTGAAGAAAATCAAGATTCCACCCGCTTACCGCCGGGTGAAAAATATCGTGATCAATGGAATGGGCGGGTCAGCATTGGGTGGGCATGTGATTGTTTCGCTTTTCCAAAAGCAGTTACGGGTACCGATGCATGTCATCAACAGCTATACGCTCCCTGGCTGGGTGAATCGGGACACTCTCTATATCCTGTCGAGCTACTCAGGGACTACAGAAGAGGTCCTGGCTACGTTTGCCGAAGCGCGTCGTCGCCATGCCAAGCTGCTGGTCATTTGTGCCGGTGGCCAACTGGGCAAGCTGGCAAAGAAATTTAAAATACCGGCATATATTTTTGAGCCGCGTTTCAACCCGTGCAACCAGCCGCGCATGGGCCTGGGGTACTCCATCATCGGCCAGGTGGCCCTGCTGCGCCAATGCGGATTATTGTCAGTGTCAGAAGGTGAGTTCCAGAGTGCGGTGGCTTCGGTGCACGCATGGCACGCAAAATTTGGCGCCAAAGTGCCATTGAAAAAAAATCCAGCGAAAAAATTGGCCTCGGAACTAGTCGGCCGCATCCCGATCATCATGGCTGCCGAGCATCTGTCGGGCAACGCGCATATCCTGGCCAACCAGCTCAATGAGAATGCCAAAACCTTTTCCGCATATTTCCTCCTGTCCGAGCTGAATCATCACTTGATGGAGGGGCTGCATTTCCCCCGTGCCAATCGTACAATGCTGAGATTCGTTTCCCTGGAATCCGGCTGTTATTTCCCGACTATGGCCAAGCGTTTCGCCATTACAAAGAAAGTTTTGCAAAAAAACAGGATCAAGTATTCCGCGTATGCAACGCGCAGCCGGGCTGCTTTTGCCGAGGTGCTGGAGGTGTTGTTATTCGGCAGTTACGCGAATTATTACCTAGCCTTGGCCAATAAACTTGACCCGTCACCCATACTTTTTGTGGATTATTTCAAGGCCGCACTGAAGCGCTAACTTGTGGGCGCCGGATCGGGCATTGACGCTTTTCTGCGGGTTGCGTAGTATGAACATGTCTCCACAACCATGCTTGGTGGAGACTTTTGTGTAATGCAAATGGCTGATATAATGTATGCATGCAAGAGTCATCTAAGATTAGCCATTTTTTTTATAACCACTGGTACTGGATAAGCTACCTGGTAATATTCGTTATAACGTTCATATTTTTTACCTGGCTGCAGGCGCCGGCATCATTTCCCGATCCGGATTCTTTTTATCATACAAAAATGTCGCTACTGATCCCATCAGACGGGATCCATACGACGTTCCCCTGGTTGCAGGCCACGATACTCAAGGATTCTTTTATTGACCAGCATTTTTTGTACCATGTTTTTTTGATGCCCTTTACCCACCTCATGAACCCGATCCAGGGAGCGAAGTTGGCCACCGTCTTCTTGGGTTCGGGCCTGCTGATGCTGTTTTATTGGCTCCTGCGCTCGCAAAAGATCAAGTTTGCCTTTGGTTTTACTCTGGCGCTGCTGGCAACCATGCCGTTTGTTTTCCGCATCAATCTGGTAAAAGCGCCGGTCGTGTCGGTCATCTTGCTGATCCTCGGGCTCTACCTGTTATTCAAACATCATTATAAATTATTATTTTTGTTGTCGTTTGTTTTCGTCTGGGCGTATGGTGGTTTTATCCTGATTGTCATTTTTTCGGGATTGTATGCCTGTGTTTCTGTCGCCTATGACTGGGTGCGATCACGCCGCATCGGGGCATTGTTCATGATTATTACCCATAACCGTGAAATCCGTCTGCTGGTCGTGGCCATACTAGGCGTGTTGGCCGGCTTGATCATCAATCCGTATTTCCCGCATAATTTGAATTTTTATTGGCACCAACTGGTTCAGATCGGTATCATTAATTACCGGTCTATTATCCCGGTCGGCAACGAATGGTACTCATATTCCTTTTTTGACCTGACGGCAAATACCGCGTTGGTCACCATCTTGGTGTTGGCGTCAGTGCTGGCCTCTGTGATTCAGTGGCGCGTTCCGACAAAGAAAACCGTCACGTTATTGTTGATTTACATTTTGTTTTTCGCTTTTACCCTGAAGTCGCGCCGGTATGTGGAGTACTATGTCCCATTCGGGATACTGTTTTCGGCATTTGCCCTGGGCCAGCATTTGTACCATTTGGATTGGCGCAGGGTCTGGTCTAAAGGGATGGACATGTATTTGCGTCACCGGATTATTGGGACCATCCTGGTCGTCTATTTTTTGACCACCATTCCGACCGTGATCATCAAGGACGTCAATAGCACGCACCATGACTTCACGTCAGGCATATCCGTCGGAAGATTTGCGGGCGTCAGTGCCTGGCTGTCGGGTAATTCCCGTCCGGGTGATATTATTTTTCATTCGAGCTGGGACGAATTTCCCGTGCTTTTTTACCACAATGCCAAGGATTACTATATCGCCGGGCTTGACCCGACATTTACCTATAAATACAGTCAGTCATTGTACCGTCAGATGGTCGATATCACGGTCGGAAATCAGCTGACGGACCTCCATAGGCTGATCAGCGATAATTTTCACGCTTCGTATGTATTGGTCGAGGCAAATCATTTCAAGATGGATGCCAATATCCGGTCAAATGCCGGATTTACCGAAGTATATAAGGACCATGACGCCACTCTTTACCTAGTCCGATAAATCTTATGGCTGCAATCCAACAATTCCTACAAAGACTCAGACGGCACGGCTTTATTTTATTTTTATTAGTGTTTGTATGCGTCATGGTGTTATTAATCATGGCGGCGCATCATCTGCCCTCAAAATTTGCCACACATCTGCCCAGTGGCGGGGTGAGCTTATTGCGTGATGATCAGGAGCTTTCCGTCTACCATGAACGGGCAGAATATGTGTATCATCATATGCCGCCCTATGCCTATGCCCGTATTGAATACCCATTGCTTGGAGCGCTATACTTGGGCATGCCGGCGTTGTTTGCTGATAACCAGGCCGGATATTCATTGGGCCTCATGATCCTAAATGGGCTGGCCGGAGCACTGTTGCTGTACGTTACCTATCGTCTGCTGGTCTGGTTCAATCGCCCCGTGTCATTACTTTGGCTGTTTCTGTTGCCGGGAGTAGCGTATTTTACGTTGAATCGTTTTGACATCCTGCCGGCATTGTTGGTCCAGGTCAGCCTGCTCCTCCTGTTCGGCAAGCGGTGGAGCTGGTCGTTTTTCTTCCTGGGCCTGAGCGTCCTGGCTAAGGGGTACGCAGTGTTGCTCCTGCCCATCTTTTTTATCTATTGGCTGAACCAAACCCCTGAAACTAAGAGATCGTTATGGAATAACCGGGCCGTTTGGCTGACTGCCGGCACCGCCCTGGTCGGCATCATCGTAAGTATTGCGTTGGCGGGATTCCAAAACGGCATATTCCCATATTTTTTCCAATCAACCCGCAGTTTCGGATTTGGTTCCATTTTTACGATTTTTATCGTCGGGATCTGGGACATGGAAGGTGCGGCTGTAGCTGCCGCACTGATGCGCGTCTCGACCAAAATCCTTATCTTATTGCAGTTTATTGTTCCGGCACTGATGTATGCTGGGTATTCATTTTTCAGGCGATTTATCCGAAAACCAGAGAATGTGATCAACTGGTCGATTATTGTTGTCCTGGTCTATATGCTTTTTTCCCCATATTATTCTCCCCAATGGTTATTGTGGGTGGTGCCATTACTGATTATTTGGTCACCGTATCGGCTTGCCGCCTGGTTTGTGGCAGCGTTCGGCTTGATGGCATATTTGGAATACCCAGTGGCCATCAATATATTCGGGTTTGAATCGATTAATTATAATATGCTTGTCCTGTTACGGACTGTGTTGCTGGTCGGCATGGTGGTGGTGGTCAGCCAGCAGATCAGGCGGTACAATAATCAGGATGAAAAAATAATTCCACAAATAACCAGCGGCAAGTAACTATATGCGGGAGCTTTTCCGATCAATCACAAAAAAAGAATGGCGGTTGGTGCTGGCCCTGGCCGCAGTTATTGTTATCGTCACCGCGGTCCCGTATCTCTATGGATATTTTTCCGCACCGGCGGGAAAAGTTTACACCGGCATCCATTATCTGACACCCGGTGATACAAACGTGATGCTGTCAAACATCGAGCAGGTGAAACAGGGGCACGATATATTCATCAACCCTTACACGGCCGAGCCCCAACACCGGATATACGTAAATCCGTTTTGGCTCGGTGTCGGCTGGATGGCGAAAATTTTTCAGATGTCCGCCCTGCTGGCATACCACGTTGCGCGGTCATTATTGATTTTTGTTTTTTTATTCGTGGTCTATCTTTTCCTCGCGTATATATTCGCTGATTCAAAACGCAGGGTATGGGCCATACTGGTCATTTGTACCGCCTCGGGCCTTGGCTTGTTTTTCAATCCGTTTTTATTTGACGTAAACAGGATTTATGAACACCCTACCGATACTTGGGTACCGGAGAGCGTTTCGTTTTTGACTTTGTATCATTCCCCGCACCTTATTGCGTCAGTGACCCTGATCGTTTTGGTTTTTTTATTGATGCTTATTGCTTTTGACCGCAATCAATATCGCTACTCCATCAGCGCCGGGATAGCCGGCCTTTTTCTGCTGTGGTTCCATCCATTCAATGGGCCGACAATCTTTGGTGTACTGATGACGTATATGCTGCTAGTTTTTCTACGGGACAGGAAACTATATTGGGGATATGTCAGGCATTATTGCATTCTGGCTGCTTTTGCCATCCCGCCCACGGTATATATGTATTATCTAAGCCGGACTGATTGGGTGATCCGGAAGTGGAATGAACAAAACCTGCTTCCGTCACCGACCGTATGGATGTATCTAATAGGTTATGGGATATTAGTTCCTCTCGCTTTGTATGGCCTGTGGATAACTTTAAAAGATACAAAAAATAAAGGGATTTTCCTCATTTCTTGGCTTATTACCTCTTCCGCTTTGTTGTATGTCCCTATATATTTTCAGAGAAGATTATCCGAGGGTTTACATATCCCGATAGCGATATTGGCGACTGCGGGAATTATCGCTCTGTATGAGCGCTGGCGCGAACCCTCGCCGTCGAGCTGGCAAATTAAGGCAAGCGTCTTGGTGATTTCATTGGTTATTTTTTTACCGCTGTCGAATTTTCAGATTATGGGCCAGGATATTTTCAATTACCAGACAGAAAAAACATATCCGTATTATGTGGATAGGACCGAAATCGAAGCGATGTATTGGCTGAAGGATAATACCACGCTTGATGACGTGGTGTTTTCTACGTATGAAATCGGGAATTTCATTCCGGCATATTCCGGCCGCATAGTCTGGCTGGGCCACGGTCCACAGACGATTAATCTGGAGGAAAAATTTCGGACCGCGCAGTGGTTTTGGCGCGAAGACGGTGAAGACGGTGAAAAATATGATTTACTCAAAGCAGACCGGGTGACGTATGTCTGGTACGGTGAACACGAAAAACTGCTGGGCGCGTACAATCCTGCGACCAAGCCGTATTTAAAAAAAATTTTCTCCAACGCTGACGTTACCGTTTACCGCGTCGAATGACTAGAGGGCAATCACCGGGCCGATTGTATTTTTTTTCGTAAGCACATTTTTTGCCGTCCGCCACCCGTCCAGGTCGAGGTAGCCGGCGATGTCAATTAGTGACGCAGTCAAAGTCATGTTATCCTCCGGTGGAACTATCCAGAAATTTGTGACGATAAGTTTGTCGGTTGGCCAGTTGAATGTCGGAGCCAGCCCGTATCCGAACGGGAAGATTTTTTCGTATGGCTTTTTATTTTGCCCGTCCCACAGGGTGAAAAGTATGTTCAGGTTATCTGATGTCGATCTCATGAGCTTCCAATACATCGAAAGTTCGATTTCATGTGTACCGCCTGCATAGTCGAGGTTGTTTTTTTTATCCCAGCCGACAAGGATCATATTTTGGTTGATGGCTTGATTGACGGTTTTTGCGCCTACTGGGAGGGCGTCCGTGTACTCAAAAAGTTTAATATCGCTTTGAACATTTTTTGAATAGACCACCACTGAATCTTGAACAGAATCAATCCCCAGGCCGAAATCACTGATGTATGATAGTATCCGGGCCGCCCCAGTGCGGTATTCCGGCTTGTCGCTGTGCTGGAGCTGGTAGGTGATGAAATCAGAGGCATTCATGACTATGCGGTTTGTATCCGATGGCAGGTGGTATTCCTGATCCGAATACTGTTTTTTTCCGAGAAATGCATAATTTAAGGAGTAGAGCTGTTTTCGATTTGCTAGCGGCCCCAAATAATCATATCCGGCAGCAACGGCATCCTGGGGTAAGATTTGTTGTACCGCGCGAGTATTGATTTTTACTGTATTTTTGTCCCATGGGTCGGAAAACAAGGAACGCCCCAGTGCGGCAATCGGACTGATGAAGACGAAGGCGTAGATTATGGCGGTGCTGATGACAATACCATAGAGCCAACGGTAGCGCAAAATGAAAGGTTTTTTGTCATTTTGAGCCGTAGTATTTGAGGTCAGATAGGACAGCCCGGCAATTGCCGATATGAACAGAACCGGTAAAAGCAGTGCCGTGTAATGTGTTTCTAAAACAACGGTCGGGCCGAATCCTGACAAAAAAAGTTGTATTGCTACCAGTGTGCCTAATGCCAATGTTTTTGGTTTCACGAGCGGCAGGGCAGCCAGCGGCAACATCAGGCCGATGGACAGGAGCGCGTTTTTGAAAGTTATCAGATGAATGATCAGCAGCCATGGTTTCTGCGTGATGGTTTTCAGCGCTGCCGTCATGGTGTCACCAAGCCATGGGTACATGGATAAGAATTTATATGAGCCGTACATGTTAAAAAATCCAGTCAGCTGCATGGAAACGATGAACCAGATGCCGCCAGTGACAATCGGCCAGAGAAACCATTTCCATGACCGGCGCTGGATCAGTGACAAACACCCGAACATGGCTATCACCAACGAAACGTCTTCGCGGACCGTCAGCGACAGAGCTGAAAATACTGCGAATGTCAAAAATTTTTTCCGCTCGAAAAAATAATAGGTGAAAAATATCAGGATAATGGCAAAGGGGAGAATGTGGAATTCGAAAAAAGCCATATTCCAGACAAATGGATTTATAAGCCAGGCCAATGCGACCAGCAGGGAAAAATGGCTTGGAAGAATTTTTTTTGCGATCAGGTACAATGGCCAGGCCGCTGCGGTCAGCGCGAGTACTTGCAAAATCAGCAAGGTAACGGGTGACTGGCAGGCGGCATAGAGTGGGGCTAGCGCGAGTATGATCAGCTCAAAATGATCCCCCAGATAGGAGTGAGGATGGATACTGAACTCAAACAACCGCCCGTGCGCTGTATTAAAAAAAACCTGGCTATAGATGCCTAGGTCCATTGCATTATAACCGAAATGGTTGTATTTAATCACGACACCGCAAATCATCGCGGCTGAAATGAGTCCAATCATGCTCCAGAGGATGACGCGCTGGTTTTTTTCGCTCCAGGTGAGGATCGTATCTATGTGTAGCATAGGTATATTGTATCTGAGCTGTGCCATAAAAACAAACCCCACGCCAGGTCATGGCGTGGGGATATATCTATTAACTACGTTAATAACGGTATTAGGTCGTGACCTTGTTTGTCTGGGTGACTACGAAGATGACGATTGCCCAAGCCAGCAAGATGACGATTAAGCCGATAACGGCTGCGGAGATAATTTTCTTAGCTCCAGCAACTTTTTCTTCGTTGCCGCCAGCAGTCATCCATTGGAAACCACCGATCAAGATCATGATCACGGCGACGAGGCCGAGGAATCCGAGTGCCCACTGTACGATCTTAATGACTGTTGATTCGAGGTCAGCCGTTCCTAATGTTAATGTCGATCCGAGATTTGGGTCGACCGTCACAGCGGATGCAATAAAAGGCATGGCGACTGCCGCGATAGTTAATAAACCGATTGATAATTTTTTATTCATTCATTCTCACCCCCTTCCATTCGTAAGGATAGAAATCATGGTAGTTGTACTGACCAAATCAGTAACTGTCAACATTATACTTTTTTTTAATCTATTTGTCAAGCTGTAACTACAGATTCTTCTGTATTTCCTCGAAAATGAATTTCAATACGGAGTAACTCAGGGTAATCACGAGGATTCCGACAATTGCCCAGACGAGAGTATCCTTGGCCTTTTTGACCATATTCGGATTCCCGGCTGATATCAGAAATTCAAAACCACCGAGGATGACCATGAATAGGGCAAAAATATCCACTGCCGCCAAAATTATTTGGAGGACGCGCAGCACTACTTTGACTAAGTTGACGTTTTTCCCAAGTGGATTTGGAAGTGATGGCGAGTCTGATGTCGTCGTGGCATTTGTCTGGGCCTGTACAGTGACCGGGTAAAACATGACAGAGGCCGACCAGACTGCAGTCAGGGTCAGCACGACGGCCAGCAGCAGGATATTTTTTTTCATATGGTTACGTCTGAACAAATCAAATTATTATTGGTAGAATTAATTTGAGTTTACGACATCGCATTGGATGGGGTTCGTTTCCCGGTGCTGCAGTTCATAGCAGGCCGGGTCATTAGCGACGAATTCGACCACCGGGCTGCGAGTCGCGCAATATTGTTGCGTCGAGAGCATAGTACAGACATCCGGATTGGCGACGCAGTTATTGTCGACGCAGTAGTGGCAGCAGCCGACAGTACACACTTTTTGGCCGTCCTCAGTGACGTCAGTGCATTTGTCCCCGGGATAAAATGTATTGGCGGCGAAATCGGCCGTGCATTGGCCGCGAGTCCATGATTCGGAACAGGAGTAGGTATCGTGTTTTTTTACACAGCAGCCGTTGCAGTTATCGACATTTGTGCAGGAGGTGTTCTGGGAGAAAGTCCCGCTGGCCCGTTCGCACTGGTCCCGGGTGTACAGGTCGTGGCATGAGACGTCATTGGGGATGTAGCAACAGCCGGTATCGCACCGGTTGTCATCTGGGTTGGCGACGTTTGGCACCTGGCAGAGTGTCCTGGCTTTTGTCGTGCAGGTGCCGCTGGGCTGGTCCCAACATACGACTTGTTCACATTCGCCGTTTTCCGCAGTCGGGCAGGCTCCGTTCGCAATAACCGTGTCTCCGGCCGCCTCGCAATTTCTCGGCAAAACATTTGCTGAACAGGTTAGCGCGTTTGCATATAGGCAGCAGACACTTTGGCAAAAAGGATTTACAGTACAGCCGGCATTGGGAGTTGCGGCATCATACTGATATACATCTGGCGTACACGACCCGTCAATATTCCCTGCAGTGCATGTGCTGGTACAGCAGCCGCCAGAACATTGAGTAAAAGATGAGCAGGAGATGTCTTCGTTTGAGGCGCCACCAAGGCTCATTTGGCAGTAGTATGCGGTAATGTTATTGCTGCAGCTTGGGCCGGTATCTTGTATACAGCATCCGACGGCACATTCCGCAGTCAACTCACTGCAGCTTGACGGTGAAGTGAGCCCGCTGGTACAACTGGTTTTTCCATTGGTACAGCCTGTTTTCCCGATACAACAGCCTTGGGTGCATTCGGCGACATCCGAACAGTCAACCCCTTGTTTAAATGACCCGCCGCCCGGACAGTCGGCAATTGTTGTCGTGCTGCAGGTATTGGGCTGGACGCAACAGCCGGTGACAGTATCGTCCGCGGAACCCGACCCTTCGATCGTGGTGCAATCTTGGCCGAGATAGGAGCAGGCAGTGATCGTGTGGTGAGTGGTGGGCAGGTCCAGGCAGCCCTTTTTCGCGTCCGGCCAATAGCACGTTTTGTTAGTTGTATCGTCCGGTACGCAGCATCCTTTAGTCAAATTTTCGCATTGTACTTTATATTGGTCGCAAAATTGGTTTTCGCCCATAAATTGGGGCACGGCGCCTCCGTATTGTCCGGCTTTGGCCGTACAGTCCAGCTGGGTGGTTTCCGCGCAGCCGAATCCAACGACATAACAGCACCCAGTGTTCGGGGCGCGCGGGTTGGCTTCGCCGCCGCCCCACCATTCTTGGGAAAACGGCGTCCCGGGGAAAATAGTAACGTCTCCGGTGAGGGCAAAGACCACGAATCCGGCATAAGCCCAGGCCAGGAAGATGACAATAATGACACCGACAACCACTGAGACTACCATTTTTTTCCCTTCCTGGATTTTTTCAGGATTACCGCCGGCCGTGATCAGATTAAATCCGGCCCACATCATCATGAGCATGGCCAGGTAGGGCAAAATTTTAAACGCAGTTTCTGCCAGATTGACGAACAGCTGGATGAAAGAATTCAGGTCACACGGCTTGTCTTCGGGTCGCTGGCTGCCCAGGCATTCGTCAGGGATGATTTTGAATCCGCTTTCCGTGTCCGCTGCGTGGGAAACGTACGGTACAGCCAGGGTGGCCACAATGGCCAGGGTGAGTGCCGTAAGAAGGAATATTTTTTTATTCTGGATAGACATTGGCGTGTTTAATATGACTGTTCGATTTGTTGCGCAGCGGTCGTCAGCGCATTTTGGATGGCGGACTGGTTGCCGGAAACCGTGGTAATCATGTTTGAAAACGCTTCAGCCGCTTGCTGCGGGCCCCGGCCATGATACCAGCTAGTGGCGGTGAGTGCCTGTTGGGCTAATATCCCTAGGTCGGGGTCACTGAGTTGTTCGCTCAGGATGGACCGCAGCGCGCTGGTTTGGCTGGTAGCTTTCACGTAGCTGGCCATCAGTTTCTTGTCCGAGGCGAATTGGAGAAAATTCCAGGCCACAGAAGAATCTTTGGTTTTTTTTGAAACCGTATACACGTTGTAATTGGCGAAATTGATTTCATTTTCCAGGTTGACTTGGGGCAGTGGGGCGATCGCGTAATCAATGCCCCGGCTTTTGGCCTTGATGTCCGCTTCCTGGTATTTGTAGCCGAAGAAAAAGGCCAGCTTACCCTCGGCAAAATAATCCAAAGCATTTGGCATATCCTTGTTCCAGGTGTACACGGTTTTGTTGGGGTTCGAGAAGTCGGTATAAAACCTGAGAGCTTGAGCTCCTGGTGCGTAGCCGTTTTCTCCTGATGTGAAGGCGTCAAAAGTAATGTTTGAGCCGTTAGTCATTATTGTACCGTTTTGGAGCATAAGGATAGTGACGAGGTCGAGCGCATTAGGGATGTTGTCATATGTTCCCAATGCGGCGCCCGCCCTGACGACATTGTTTTGTTCGTCCAGGAGGGTGATTTTTGGCAGAATATTGGCGAATTCAATCCAGGTTTTTGGAGGATTTACCAGATGCGCCTGGCTCAGCAGCTCCCGGTTGTAGAACATAACCAGGGTATTTGTGCTGAAGGGGAGGCCGTAAATCTTATTGTCGAAAATCACGTCATTGTAGACCGTATCGATATAATTTCGCTTGATGTCGGTCGTGGTGATTGATTTGGACGTCGTCGACACGATCGATGTGTCGGTCTTGAAAAGCGTCTTTTTTGTCGTGTAGGTAAATACAGTAGTTGATTTTGGCAGTGGTGTAATGAAATCAGAACGATATTCGTTGATCCAGGAATTGTTAATCGCGTAAATATCAGGTTTGCCGTCCGTCGCCCAGCCGTTTACCAGGGCATCGGAGTATTCTTGCGTCCGTTTTTTTACGTAGTTGATTTTTACGTACGGATGCGTTTTCCGGTACGAATTGATGATCGGAGTGAGGTCGGAGCTTTCGTCCCAGACGCCCCAGATGGTGAGCGTGACGGATTTGGGCGCTGGAGTGCCTTTTGATCCGATAATGATGAACACCACCCCGGCGATGACCAGGACGATCCCGCCCAGGATGATCAGGATGAATAATTTTGAAATGCCTTTTTGGGTGTGTGGCACGGCCATACGTTTGATTATGGCTTGATAGTTTTTAAATAGTCGCGTAACGGTCCGGAAAGGTCGTCCCGCAGCAAGGCGAATTCAATATTTGCTTTCAGGTATTCGAGCTTGTTGCCTGTATCATAATATTTGCTGTTTTTTATTTCACAGGCATACACCGGCTCCCGGGTCATCAAATCGCGGATCGCATCAACCAGCCAAAGCTCGCCATCTTTTCCGGGCTGAAGTTTACGAAGGGACTGGATGATGCCAGGCGTCAAAAT
>JBAYGJ010000029.1:0-12174 GCA_041666685.1 Patescibacteria group bacterium
AAACCCAAGCAAGTGCTCGGTAAATACGACCAATCCTGCCGGCAGGCTGTACAGCTTCGGCCGGATAAACGTTCCATCCAGACTCCAGAACAAAGCAGCCAGCATTATCGCTAATGCACCGACTAATACAGTCGTATTAAATTTCTATTTTAAAGTCTCAATCATTACTGTATTTTAAGGCTATTTCAGCTTTTTCACAATCCCCTTCGTCGCATCCACCTCCACCTTATCGCCGTCTTTCAAGACATGGGTAGCGATATTTGTACCTACAATACACGGCTTATGATATTCACGGGCAACTACGGCGGCATGGCAGGTGAGACCACCTTCATCAGTTACGTACGCTGCAGCCCGGTGCATGATCGGGACAAAGTCGACTGAAGTATTTTTAGCTACCAGGATGTTCCCGTCCCTGAACTTAGGAAAATCTGTCGGCTCGATAATCACCTTCACATTGCCGATGACTTTCCCCGGATACGCGCTCAATCCGGAAACAATCGATTCATTTTTGGCCGATGTGGCCAAAATGCGAGCAATTTTTTTCGCTTCCGCTCCGACCATAACCATCGCCGGTCGGCCTGGTTCCGCTGCCATAACAAACAACTGGCGCCGTTCACGGATTTTCTTTTTATAGTCCCCCTTATTGCCAGCGGCTGCATCCACTATCTCATCCACCGTGAGCATGGACACTTCTCGCCAGTCAGTTAAGCCAGTATTATTAGCAATACGGTTGAAAATAGGACGAATGCGTACACTTACCTTGGTGAAAACCTCTTTCCGATACTCATTAAGTGAGGTAATGCCTGCCAGCAAACCAAGCACCCTTCTTGCCGTCCGGCTGACTGACGGGGGCAGGGCCCTATTCCCAACGGCTTTCGGCGTAAATGTTCGCAACCGATTTACAAAATATCCGACATCCCACGGCTCGCTGACAAAATTTGCCGGTATCCAATTATAGAGTCGGTGCAATCTATCTGCCTCCTGCCTGATATCAATATTCCGTCGTCGCCGGACGTGTGCCAGCTCTTTTTCCAGACGTTGCACCGGCGCAGTGTTGTTTTTATTACCGAAACATTGCACCGCTGCTGTTCGTATGGAGACATCAGGGATCGCCTTGAACAGCCAATCGGTAGCAATCGGGCCTGCAAATTGGGTAATATCGAGGATCGCTTCTGCTCGGCCATAAAACTCAAAAAACTGCCTTAAGTCTTCCGACCTGAGTGTCAGGTTTCTGCTCATTAATTCTAATTTCTTGCAGTACTTAACGTATTTTGTTCTCAACAACGGAATATATGAATCCTGACGTAATTGATGTGCAATATTCTTCCTGATGGCGGCCATGCTCCGCTTTTGACCATAAAAATCCGTATGGAATCCACGACAAACTTTAATCAGCCTGAGGGCCGGCAATGAAAAATCAGCCAAGCCCAAAGATTCATACTTAAACCCGGCCTCATTGTGCCAGACACTTAAATTGCGTGCGATGAAATACTGCCAATCATCGCTCTTTACACTGATTGTGCGCCAATCTCTCATATTTTTCTTATTATACCCTGATTCGCGTCAACCTCACCCCGGTCGCCGTCCTTAAAAACCTGCGTGGCGATTTTCGCCCCGACGAAAACCATTGAGACTTTTTTCTATTTCTTCCATTCTTCTATTATACGAGTATTTCGCAGTTTTTATAATTACGCGTCTTCAATTAAATCATTATTGATTGCTTCCCCCAAATATTGCCCCGATACCCCCGAGCCAGGAAAAAGTTTCTTCCAAGTTAGTAATGATCAGCTGCAGGAATGAGGAGCGCGCCCGAGTAGTGAGGACGGTGTAAGAGCTGGACCTGGAGGAATTCCCGGCCTTATCCCGGGCAATGGCTCGGAAATGGTAGGTCTTGGCCGCAGCTAGATTACTGATTACCACCAGATGGTCCATGACCAATTCAGCGTTCTCCTCGGTAGAATCCGAAAAATCCTTACTGGACAATCCGACACCATATTCCACCTGGGAGGTCGTCGGTTCGTCCGTGGACCAACTGACCATGATCTGGATGGTGGAGGTTTCTCCGGAACCGATAGTATTTGATTCGGACTGAACATTGAACACTTCTGGTGGACTCGTATCCTCTAACGTGGCGAAGGATAATTCGTCTGAAGCGGCCGAGTACCCGAACTGGTCCACTCCCCGGACGCGGAACCGGTAGGTGGTCGCATCCTCCAGGCCGAAGAGAAGGATTGAATGCTGGCTAGCCAATGCGTTATTGCCCTGAGTCTTTGGGGCTATGAGGTCGTTGTAATATTCGACAATTGACGAGGTCGGGACGTTGGTCGTCCAGGTTACTTCCGTCTGGCCTTGGGATTTGCTCGAAGTACTGGTAGAAATCACTTTCGGGAACGTAAGTGTTTGGAATGAGTAATCACTGGACTCCGGAGGGTTGCCATTGGCATCCTCCCCAATCGGACGGAAATGATAAGTTGTCGCATCAACCAGTCCTGTTATTTTCAGCGTATGTGATTTAGTTAATGAATTGGAAGTGTCATAAACAACCAAACCATAAGAAGTGGTAATCCCATAATCTAATCTGGAAGTCGTGGCTTTATTAGTTATCCAGGTTACTGTTGCGTCATATAACTTAATATCGGATACAAGCACATCTGAAACACGGGGAGCTTCCAGCGTAGTAAAAGTTTCTATGGCAGATAACGCAACATTCCCATCGACATCAACTGATTTTACCCGATAATAGTAAGTACTTTTTGGATTAAGCCCCACAATTTGATTGATGTGCTCCGAGATTAAATCAGACTCGCCCTGTTCCTCGTCCAAATTATTCGTCAAACCATACTGTACAAAAGATGTAGTTTGTCTTTCCGTATCCCACGTTATCAAACAAGAAAAAGACTCAGGCGTAGCAATGGGTCCTTTGGTAATCTCCGGCGGGGTAGTAAACCTGCCTTCTGGTATTTTGGAAACCGTAGTGGAGGAGGCCGATGCAGAACCGGCTGAGTCTTGCGCGCTAATTTTATAAAAATATTCTTTCGTATTATCAAGTCCAACATCCAGGTAGCCGTACGAGGCTGTCTCTGCAATTTCTGTATAACTATTTCCGCCGTCTATTGACCGACTGATTACGTAAATAACCTCATTTGAGTTAGTTGAAGTTGACGATACGGACGAAATAGTAACTGCTTTCCAAACAAGAGTGATTGAATATACTTGGTTCTCCCTGTTTGATGAATCCGTAATAATTAAGCCGGTCGGGATTGGCGGGGCTGGCGTGGTGGCCTGGAATTCTATAGCAGCGTAGTTATTGAAATTTACATTGTTATTACTGTCCGTGGCTACTACGTAGAGGATATTGGCCCCTTGTTGGGTGGCGTACGGACCGGCCGCCAGGCTGGTTGTCGTGGTGTATGTCGTGTTGGTGGCGAGGGGAGTGGCATTTACCGAGTAGTAGTACCCCTTGATAGTGACTCCGACGTCAGCAGGCGGCCCCCAATTGAAGGCGAAACTGTTGGTAGTATTGGACGACGGAGTCACGGAGAGGTTGGTCGGCGCCGAAGGCGCGTCTGCTGTGGTAAAAGTGGAAACGGACGAATACCCGGTATTGCTGTCCTGGTCGGTGAACTTGACCTTGTAGTAGTAGGTTGTGTCCGGGTCTAAACCGAGAAGTGTCGCTGAGTGTTCGGTCACGAAATCGTCCTGCCCTAAAATTCTGCCCAAGGCATCGGTCAGGCCAAATTCCACAAAAGAAGAACCTTCGCGGTCCGTTTTCCAGGTGACGGTGGCGGACTGGATGAGTGGCTGGACGGATGGGTTGACGATGATGGTTGGCGGCGAGGTATACCGACCCTCGGGCACGGCGGAAATGACAGAAGAGGCCTCTGAGGTGGCGCCGGCATTGTCAGCCGCTCTGACCCGGTAGCAGTAGGTGGTGGTATTGGATAACCCTGAATCAAGATAGCCTTCACTACTGGTAGTGGCGTATTCGGAAAAAATACTGTCCGGGTCCGGGTCGGTAGCGCAGCCAGTAGCAGTAGACCGTTCTATGGCGTAGTGGTCAATTCCGGATCCGACGTCAACCGGCTCATTCCAAGTGATGGTCAGGAGGTATTTTGATTCGGCCCGGATGGAGGAGTCAGTGACGGTTACTGATGTGGGAATGCCCGGCGCTGTGGTGTTGGCAGTAAATTCCACCGAAGCATAAGCAGTCCATTCTATATTATTCGCCGTGTCCTGGGCCACGACATAAAAAATGTTAGTATCCTGTAAGGTGGCAAAGGCGCCCGGCCCGACGCTTCGCTCCGTCGTGAAAGTTGTATTCCCGGAGCCCGGGAGCTGGTTTATTGAATAGTAATACCCCTTGATAGCAGGCGAATAGTTAGCTGGCGCATACCAGTCAAACTGGAATGCATTTTCCGTATTCTCAGTCGGCGTAACGTAGAGTCCCTGGGGCGGCGTCGGCGCGTTGCCGGAGTAGTAGTACTGAGTTTGGGTGTAGAAGGATGGGATGTTGCCGGCGACGTCTCTCGAGCGGACGTAGAAGAAGTTGGTGCCGTCCTTGTACTTGGGGATAGCGGCAGCAGACGTCACGGCGGACGATACGCAGGTGTCGGTCCCCGGGCCGGTGTCACCGGGGTAGGCGGGGTCACCTGTCTTGTAGCAGTACTGGGCGATGCCGGAGCCGCCGATATCGGTCCCGATAGACCAGGTGAAGTCGAAGGTGGTACTGCTCGAAAAGCCGGCCGGGTCAGGGGTGATGCCAACCGGGTTTGCAGGGTTAGTGACATCATATCGGTATTCAAATGCCGAATAGGTGGCAACAGCTACATTGCCGGCGGCATCCCGCGCCTTGATCCGGAGGTAGTACGTTTGATTCGTGGTGAGCGAAGAGGCCGTATACGCCGCGTTCGTGACAAACGTTCCGTCGGTCGGCTCACAGCTGATGGCGCCGAAACAGACCCAGTACCCGGAATACCCTCCCGTCATGCCGGAATCGCCATCAGCCGCCCCAGACCATGTAAAGTGCGGTGCCGGATGGTTATGCCAGGTGGCCGTGGTTATCCCCGTACCCATGCCACTGTCCGAATATCCGTTTTGGCCGGTGGGGTTTGACGGCCCGTCAACGTCAGTGGTGTAGTCAAGCTGGTAGTCGGCTATCAACGGGTTTCCCGTACCATCCGAGGAGGATAGGGTAATCCGTATTTGTACGTATCTCTCTGTAATATCGCCGATAGCAGCCACCATATTTATCCTGGTTTTGGTAATGGCACCGGTTAACGGAGAAGTTTGGTTATGGATAGTCGTCCACGATGACCATCCAGTCGATCCGTCTGCCGAATGGCGGAGTTCGAACAGTACGGCGGCGTTCGCCGGGACGGTCACGTTGGCAGTGAATGCGGCTGACGCGTCACTGCACGAACCCCCGGTACAGTCCCCCCAGGCGTACATTTGGTTTAAATCCAGGTTTTGGGACGTGTACGTACCGGGAGATTGGAGGGCGCTCTGTTCAGCACCAAAACTTGAGGTCGGCTCAGAGGCCATCCACTTGCGGACGCGGGCGTTATCAACGAGGTAATCCCCTGAATAAAGCATCCAGGCCGGACGAAGGTTTGATTCAGTGGAATATGAGCTCGTGTAACTGGTAGACCAATTTACCCCGCCATCCGTGCTTTTTTCATAGTACGCGCCACCACTGGCGCGCATTCTAACTCGCAGTTTATAATCGGTATTATTTGACCAAAGACCTGATAGATTGCCTCGGCCAACGCCATCTTCATACAGTGGTCCGACGCAATTCGTTGAACAGTATGAATCGCCCTGGTTGTAATACCCGTAAACTAAATCGAGATAGCTACCACTGGAATTAATGCTAGGATTGTTGTCCTTCCAACCAAACATGAAAGCGTCATACGGAGTGTAGTCGCTGGTCCAGCGCATGTCCCATTCAAACGACATATCGCTCCGGGCGAACGCGGCAGTGCTCCACACGCCGGTATCCCAGATTCCCGAGCCGCTGCCGTAAATAAAATTGAGCTTGCCCGCGGACTCAGTAATTTTTGCTCGAGGATCCGTTTTATTCCATTTCGTAGCGTCAAAGCTACTGTCATTAAAATCGTCAAAAAGCTGAAAAGTATTCACGCCATTTGAGGCCGTGGCCGCTGATGCATTGCCGTAGTACATGTATATTATGGTATCGCCAGCACCAACTAATGAGTCCACTTCTACCCACACACTGGCCGAGGTACTGTCCGTTTTGTTCTGCAACCAGTAATCCAACGGGGTGCCGCCGGCATTGGCAAACCGCAGGTCGTCAAAATCAGCCTGCATACCGCTGTCATAGGCGACGGATAATTTTACCTGATAATTTGTCTGGACCGCCCCGGCATTCGTGATGGTAACCGGCTGCCGGAAACTCCACGCCGGGTCTAGCCAGCCTGCCCCGCCGTCACCGCTGATCCCAATTGACCCGCTACTGACAGTGATATCGCTCAAGGCCCCGCTGTTCCATTCACCGTCTGTAGAAATGGCGACGGCGTCCTGAATCGGAGCCGCCAACAACCGCGGCCCCCAGGCCAGCCACGCAGTACCGACAGCAAGCAACCCGACAAGCAAAACAGCCGATATACCCATTTGGGTACGGTATTTGCGGCGATAGGTCTGCAGCCTGGCTAGAGCATCCCTTAACTGATCGCGCAGCGTTGGAGCGCGCTTTTTTGTAATGGATAATTTTAGTTTCTTTTTTCGCTCCAACATAACAAAACTACGAATTCATGCTTAGATCTATGCTTCGCCGTTAAGCATTTTCAATTGCACTATAGCAAAAAACAGCCGTTTTGTCAAAAAACGACTCCAAAAACATCTGATATTAGCTTAACTGATTTTTTTTATTACCCCTTTCGTCGCGTCAACCTCTACCATATCGCCGTCTTTCAAAACCTTCGTCCCATTTTTCGTGTTTATCACACAAGGCTTTTTTAGCTCGCGGGCGGTGATAGCGGCATGCGATAAAATACCGCCCGAATCAGTTACGAATGCCGCTGCTTTTTTCATAAGCGGCAAAAATTCCGGGCGGGTCATGCCGGATACCAATATATCGCCTGTTTTGAAATTACTGGCTCTTTTCGGGTCATGGACAATTCTGACTCTCCCCCGGACAATCCCGGGGTAAGCGGTCATGCCCGGTAATTCATTGGTATGTTTAACCTCAGTAAGCACCCGAATAACCTGTTCGGCTGTCTTCCCGTCGTATTCCCAGTACCTCCTTTTATCAGAATAAATTGCGAATAACTTATCCCTTTTTTGCAGCACGGATTTTTGTGGTAGTTTCCCAATTTTGAAATATCTGCGTATTTCGTCTTTTGTGACACACAGAACCAACTCGGCCGGCAAGTTAACTTTTTTGCCAATTCGCCTGGCCATGGCCATCAGAAAATCCTCCAATGCTGGATACAGGACTTTTTCCGCATACACCCGGGCATCCTCAAAATGCGGCAATAATTCCTTGAGCCTCTTCGGGGTGAGTCCATCAACGACATACTTCACATTGATATGTTCATGATAATACCGGACTATCGTCTCCCAAAACATATCATAAATTTTCCGGTTGATTTCCTTGCCGTTATACCGGTGCATGAACAAATAGATGTTATCAGTCTGCTTTTTCAACTGATGGCAAATAGTTAATGCCCTCTCCGTACTATACTCCACTTGTTTGGCTAACAGGGAACAGACTGCCTGCCGGTCTTGCGCTGTGGCCCAGCCCTCACTCTTCCCATGCCGGACGACCACCACACATTCCGGAAGGAACGGCTTGCCGCCGAACCTGATCAGCCGGGTGTATTCCTCTGCGAAGTGCGTACAGGACAGGAGCGTCCAACTTCCGGCCCAGATTTTGAGCCAATCAGGACGTTGTAATTGTTTAGGCGAAACTGCCATGGGTATTTCTGATTATTTCTTCTTAATTATACCTTTTTTCGCATCCACTTCCACCATTTCCCCGTCTTTTAGCACTTTCGTGGCGATTTTTGTCCCGATGACGCACGGTATCCTGAGTTCACGTGAAACGATGGCTGCATGACTGAGAATCCCGCCCCCCTCGTCGGTCACGATTGCCGAGACTTTCTTGAGATACGGAATTTCAGATGGATGGGTGTTTGACACCACGTAGACGGGGTTCCTTGGCCAGCTACGGCGTTTCAAATTTCGGATCACCCGACCGGTGACGCGCCCCGGCTGTACTGACATCCCTTTTAGTTCCTGATGTGGCTTCTGATGAAATGAACTGCGAGAATATTTTTTCATTCGTCCAATTTCTTTGCGGTTCGTACTGACGGTTTCATGAAGGCCCGTGCAGAGATAGACAAACCCCCGGCAACGATTACCCAATTCAACCTTGTACACAGCCAGCCGGGAGTGAGCAATGGTCTGGGCCAGTTCTGTCCTTGTCATCATCAGTAAATGCTTGGGAGTGCACGCGATTTCCTTGGCAAAAATTTTTACAGCTTTGGAAAATGCCTGCTCAAAATGAGGATAAATATCCGCCATCTTATTGCGCTCAATCCCAAGCTGTTTCAAGCCACGCCGAGGAAATGGGGCCATGGACGTATCCGCAAACTCCAAATACCGCCAATAAAAATTGTATATGCCAATCCCGGCCATGTACCATGGGTATCGGCGGATTGCGAAACGCAAAAACCGTCGCGGGTTCGCAGTAATCAGGGCTGTAAGTTCATTCATCTCATGAACAAAGTCTTGGCATATTTTCTTCGCCTCTGAGCGGGTCGTTACTGCCCAATGTCGGTCGTGCCGAAGTTGGTTTGAGATCCGCCGGACAATACGATCCATACCATAATAAGTCTGCCAGCCATGTTTTGTTCCCAAAGCCCCAACCTGGCCATAACTGACACCAGCAGATTTTTGGATCAAGGTGCAATAACCATGCGCAGCACTGCTCAACGTGAAAAGCGGCAGTCTGCGATAGACCCCTCCTTCGGAAGAAAGCCCAAGGGAAATAATTTTTTTTTCCAAATTCATATTTTTCGTACAACCCCTTTATACGCATCGACTTCCACTCGATCCCCATCTTTAAACGCTTGCGTTGCAATTTTCGTGCCAATAACGCACGGTTTTTTAAACTCACGGGCCATGATAGCTGCGTGGCAGGTGATACCGCCTTCGTCAGTGACGAACGCACCCGCCTGTTTCATGATATGGATATATTCCGGATGGGTCATGGGCGCGACTAAAATGTTTCCCGGCTTGAATTTTGCCACCTCGTCATGAGAATGAATAATTTTTACCCGACCAGTAACTTTACCGGGATAGGCGATGACACCAGAGATTGAGTCCACCGCACCATGGCTTCGGATAAACTTAGCATACACCTCCTGTATATCCGTACGCTTCAGCAATAACCGCGCTCTACTGTTCAAAACGTACCATCCATATGTCACTTTCGAACGTTGACGAACTGCTTTGAGATCCGGTCGCTTGCTATTGCCCAGGAAGGATTCAATTTCTCTGATGGTCATGAAAGACGACTGACAGTCAGCCAAACCCAGGCGGTGGTCGAGCTCCTGGAACAGACGGCGTACGTGATACGTAGCCTCCCGATAGCAGTCAATGCGCTCATTCCGCAGGTAAACGTACCAATGCAACAATTCAGTCACTGCAGCCAGCTTGGGCTGCCGACGCATCAGTTGTATCGCCCGCAAGAATTTGCCTTTATTAAGACGAATGGATTTTTCCAAATAATCAATTTTTTCTGACACCCTGGTGCCATGAACCATCTGCCGGAATTCGTGCGGCTGGTATGGGACATGGTTTGGTACGTACATCTTTAGGTACCCCCATCGCTGCGCATGACGTTCGAGGGCTTTCTTATCCAAACGGCCCAGTTTTTTAAGCCGCAAAAGCCTCTTCAGCTGGATGTTAAACCTGACCTCCTGGGAAAGCCCGCCGACTGCATCCAGGATGAACGCTTCATGCTCAGGAAAATGAGCATGCACCTGTTTTTGGAAATATGGTTCCACCACTTCATTCACCGCCCAGGGTGCGTAAAAAAACAGCCACATCCGCTTGGTCGTGCGGGCAAAATTATTATAGAATCGTAATAACTGACGGTTTGAATAACCACGCAAATCCTGCGGCAGCCTACGAACCGACTCGATATACCTGCCTGATTCCCGTGCATACGCCTGCCGGTGCTTGGTAAGGAAATTCGGTCCGCGTAAAATATTGCCGGCAATTTTCGCCATCAATGCGTCCCACTCCGTTACTTTGTAGTAATAATCCATGGTCCCGTGGCCGGCTGGAATGGTGATGACAGATTTTACTACCCCGGGGAAATACGGATTATTTACCACCATCGGCCCGCGTGTCAGGTCATCAAACTGAATATTGCCCGGCCGGTTGTATTTCTTTATCCACATTGAATGTTTACAGCTTACGGATAATGCCTTTTATAGCGTCCACCTCCACCTTATCCCCGTCTTTCAGCACCTTCGTGGCGATCTTCGTGCCAATGACGCAAGGGATGCCGAGTTCTCGGGAGATGATGGCCGCATGGCAGGTAATGCCGCCCTGGTCTGTAATGATTGCCCCAGCCCGCTTGATGATCGGTACAAAGTCCGGGGTTGTATTGTTTGTGACTAATATGTCCCCGTTATTGAAGATCCCCACCTTATGCGCATTCCGTATTAACCTCACCGTCCCCTGTACCAGCCCCGCACAGGCCGGAACACCCTTAAATATCTTAATACCAGCATGGTCCTCATGGAACTGTGAATCATCAACATATTTCTTGATATCCTTTCCTTCATATATTACATAGCCGTGCGGTGTGCCATAGGTAAAGTTTTTCTTGCGCCGGGCCCGCAATTTCTTCAGATCAATATGGTGATGTAAAAATACGTCCGCCACTTCGGGCTCCACTAGATTGTGGAAATCCCAAAGCTCCAATCCCGTTCGGCGTGCCATTTCCATAAAAATTATATGTGAAAAATGACTAAAACGGACGAGGCCCAACTTCCGGTAATCCTGGACATGAGTCATGAGTTCTGACATTCGGATAACGTTGGCGAGCCACGGATCGTGCAATTCGCGCAACAAACTGGCTTTAGCTTGCCGTCGCAGCTTCATTTTTCGGACAAGGTTCTCGCGGCCCTTAGCCTTGACTAATTGATAGAGTTTCCTGGTGAAATAATTGATACTCAATATCTTCGCAAAATAGTTGTTCTCTGCCCAGTAATATTTTTTAGTATGCTGTGCCAGCAAAGCCGATATGGGCGAACTTTTTCTTGCATGGCGCTGAAATGCGGTATAGGTACGAAAAACTCCCCTGACGTGTGTGGCAATCCGAGAAAGGGCGATCTCTTCCTCATTGGAAAATGACGGTATGGCTGGCGCTGTCAGAGTTGCTATTATGTGATCAATATTTTTTACCTGACCGACACGGCTGCGGATAAAATCCGATAACCAATCGGTTTCTCCGACAGTCAAAAAACAATCAGCGATATACCCGCCAGCTCCTTGCATAATATTGGCCCAGTAGAGCTTCTCATAAGCATTATATAATTCACGATCATTCATCATCTGGAAATTCCAACGATCAGCTTGCTGATAAAGCTTTAGGGATTCACAACAATGAGAGTCCCACCAACGGTAATACCTGTTAAAAAAACTCATCGAACGCTTACCGCGTGTGAGAAAAATCTGCCTAACCCGGTCCAGTTCCCGCGTATCCCAAAACCAATCCATCTCCGGATCTCCTGAGCGAGTGGTTAAAGTATATGAATACCCAGTCTTGTAGCCAAATGGAAAAAATTTATTGAGTAAGAACACGCCAGCATGAATGCCCTGGGCAAAAATCGTATGCAGATATCCTGGATAATTCTTTTCCAGCCACAGGTGATTGGGATTATTTGTCGATACCCGGTGCGGTTTTAATAATGGATATTGAAATTTTTTTATCGGCATAATTAAATTCTTTTCATAATGCCCCGATAGGCGTCAACTTCCACCCTATCGCCGTCTTTGAACGCCTGCGTGGCGATTTTTGTCCCGACAATGCAGGGAATCTTGAATTCCCTGGCGACAATTGCGGCATGAGCGGTCATCCCGCCCTCATCAGTGACGATGGCCGCAGCCTTACGCACAGCCGTCATCATTTTAACG
>JBAYGJ010000030.1:0-11253 GCA_041666685.1 Patescibacteria group bacterium
AATGGCATGCAATTGGATTTATGAGAAGGCAACCTGCGGTTTCCTTCTCATCAGCTCATCCTTCCCTGAGAGGTATCGCTCGCTCCGGGACCCACAAGACCCGTGAGCTCGCGATGATTTAGAAGATACTGATACTTTGGGACGCGTATGTGAATTAAATAAGTAATGACGAATTAACATTCTATGTTCAAAAAATACGTTTTGCCGAATAAGCTGAAAGTCCTCGTCGCACCAATGAAGGAGACCAAGGCTGTCACTGCACTGGTCCTCGTGAAAGTTGGTTCACGGTTTGAGCCGAAGAATATCAACGGTTCTTCCCATTTTGTCGAGCATCTCATGTTCAAAGGCACTGAGCGCCGGCCAAATACACTGATCATTTCCCAGGAGCTGGACAGTATTGGTGCGGATTATAACGCCTTCACGTCAAAAGACCATACGGGGTATTACATCAAGGCTGCGGTTCAACATCTGCCGTTGCTTCTGGACATGCTGTCTGACATGTTGTTCAATTCGAAATTCGACGGCGGGGAAATGGAGAAGGAACGCGGCGTCATCATCGAGGAAATAAACATGTATGAGGACAACCCGTTGATGTACATGGAGGATTTATTTGAGGAAACGGTGTACGGTGACCACCCGCTCGGGTGGAATATCGCCGGTCCCCGAGAGGTGATCCGCAAGGTGACGCGTGATGAGCTGGTCGGTTATTACCGCCGCCACTACCAGCCGGCGAATATGCTGCTGGTCCTGGCCGGCAATATTCCCGCCAAAGCCCAGGCACTGATAAAAAAATATTTCAGCATCGCACCGAAAGAGAAATTCACTCCGGAAAAATTTGTCGCCGCGCCAATGGCCCAGGGCCAGTCGCATACCCGCGTCAAGCGAAAGGATACTGAACAGGTCCAGATGGCGCTCGGCTTCCCGGCCTATTCGCTTTTTGACAAGCGGGTATATCCATTATCTTTGCTGTCGGTGATCATGGGCGGGAACATGAGTTCACGGTTGTTCATCAATATCCGGGAGAAGCAGGGACTGTGTTATTTTATCAGGGCGTCGGTCAACGCCTATGAGGATACGGGGAGCCTGATGGTACAGGCGGGTTTGGATAAGAAGCGGATCAAGGAGGCGATCACGGCCATTCTTAATGAGTTGAAGCTGGCCAGGGACAAAGGCGTGACCACCGCGGAATTACGCAAAGCTAAAGATTACCTCAAAGGGAAACTGATCCTGGACTTGGAATCGTCAGAGAATGTTGCCGGCTGGATCGGCAAACAGGAGCTGCTCCGGAAAGAGGTTATCTCCCCGACTGAACAGATCAAACGGCTGGAAAAAGTTACCGTCGCCGATATTGCCGGCGTGTCCCGCGAACTGTTACGGTCGGATCGGGCCAACCTGGCCCTGATCGGGCCATACCAGGATGCCGGTGAATTTTCTCCGCTTTTAAAACTCTAGCAAGTAGTGTATTATTTAACTATCAAATGTAATCCGGCCCATTATGGCTGAAGACAACCGAAACGTAACTTTCAATATTGCCACTTCCACTATTTTCAAGGTGATTGCAGTTTTGGTTTTGTTGGCTTTGGTATATTTGCTCCGCGACGTCATCCTCATCATCCTGGTGTCATTCATCCTCGCCAGTGCACTGAACCCGTGGGTCAATGCGCTCCAGCGCCGCCGTATCCCGAGGGTCCTGGCTACCGTGGTGATTTTTCTGGCATTTTTTGGGACGTTCGTCCTGGTGCTAGTGCTCCTCATCCCCCCGATTGCCACGCAGATTACCGACATTTCGAAAAATCTGCCCTCATATTACAACCGGATCATGACGGATTTTGAGAAATTCAAGGATTTTTCGCTGCAGCAAAACCTACTGAATTCATTGCAAAATTCATTGCAGTCACTGCAGTCAAATCTGGGCCAAACAACGGCCGGAGTTTTCAACACCGTTGCGAGCGTCTTCGGCGGTTTTATGTCTTTTGTCTTTATGGTTGTCATCACGTTTTATATGCTGCTCGAGGAAAACGCCTTAAAGAAATTCGTTAAGTCCATCACCCCTTCGAAATATCAGCCATACCTCTTCCAGCTGCTGAATCGCTCGCAAGACCGTTTGCGGCTGTGGCTGCGCGGCCAGCTGATCCTGTGCATCATTATCGGCTTCCTGGCCTGGCTTGGGTTGACGATTTTTGGAGTGAAATATTCCCTTGTTCTCGGGCTCTGGGCCGGACTGACGGAGTTTATCCCGTACCTCGGTCCGTTCCTCGGTGCCATCCCTGCTGTATTTATCGCCCTGACCACCGGCAGTTTCATGAAAGCTATCCTCGTTGTCGGCTGGTATATTATTATTCAGCAGCTGGAGAACCACCTGATCGTGCCGAAGGTAATGGAAAAAACCGTCGGTTTGAATCCTCTCGTGGTGATCATTATCATGCTAGTCGGCGGCAAGCTGGCAGGTATGGTCGGAATATTATTGGCCGTACCCCTGGCACTCGTCATTAAAGTGTTTGCTGAGGACTTTTTCGCATTAAAAGAGTCGGAAGAAAATACTCTGGAAGCGTAGTTGCAATTTGCCGGCTCGCGTGGCGTCCGGTTGTTTTTTTTGGATTTCACGTCATGCGTATAAATTGATATACTGAGGACATGTCTAAACTCTACGTGGTCGCCACGCCAATCGGAAACCTCGAGGATATTACCCAGCGCGCCCTGCGCATTCTGGCTGAAGTTGATTTTATCGTGTGCGAGGATACGCGGCATAGTTTGGAAATGCTGAACTATTTCAAAATCAAAAAATCTTTGATTTCATACCACCAGCATTCACAGGTGCAGAAGGTGGACCATATTATTGATTTGTTGAAACAGGGCAAGAACATCGCCATGGTTTCTGATGCAGGCACGCCAGGATTGTCTGACCCGGGCGGCGTATTGATTGAAGCGGTACTTGAGGAGCTGGGCAAAGAAGTTGAGATTATACCTATACCCGGACCAACTGCACTCACTGCAATAATTTCAGTGGCTGGTGTGCCAACCGACCGGTTTTTATTTCTCGGATTCTTGCCGCACAAGAAAGGCAGGCAGACGTTATTCCAGGAAATAAAGGATTCCGAACGCACAGTGATTTTTTACGAATCCACTCACAGGATTATTAAAGCGTTGACGAGTTTGGCCGAAGTGTTGGAACCCGAACGCAGGATTGTCGTCGGCCGAGAACTGACAAAGAAGTTCGAAACTATTTACCGCGGCACTGCGCAGGAAGTATTGAAACTGCTAGAAACAGGCGAAACGCGGGGAGAGTTTGTGGTGGTGGTGGAGGGGATAAAATAGTTTATGAAAAATGTAACAGATGTTTTTTTTGACGTGGATTATACCATTGCGGATTTTGGTCCAGCACAACGACAGGCGCTGGACGTGATGGTGGTGAAATATGGTCGTGACTTCACTGAGCATTTCGGCCTGTTGTTCCATACTATTTTAGAGGGTTTACGCGCGAAGCAGGGACATTGGGATGCTGTACCGGGCGGGCAGGCTGCTTATCTGTCGTTACGGGAGCGCATGACCGGATTGGTGCCAAGTGAAAAACCGCAGATTTGGAGCCGGGAATTGTACGCATTATTAGCTGGTGAATATGTGGGTAAGCCCTTGACGCCGGTGGCGTGCTTGGAGGTGGCGGAGACGTATTGGTCTGCCTGTGCGGATTTTTGTCGGCCGTTTTCTGACGCAGTTACGTTGGCTGCTGCGTTGGAGCGGCGTGGTGTTCGCTATCATTTTTTTACCAGCTCTGATTTTAGATTGGTGTTTCGTAATGGACAATGGCAATATGACCCGGTATATTCGGAAGAGAAAAAACTGCCGCGTATTTTACGTTTGGGTAAGTTTGGCGTCCATCCGACCAGTATTTCCATCGGCGACCCGATTGATAAGCCTGAATTAGAGTTTTACCGCAAGGTCCTGGCAACCGCCGAGCAAATGTCCAAGGCCACCATAGATGTTCGACAGTGCATGTTTATCGGCGATTCATTTGCCGGTGACGTGCAGGTTCCCGTGGAAAGATTGGGCGCCAATTTTGGATTTTGGCTGCAGCGCGATAAACCGGCTTGCCAAATTAGCGAAAAGATACGTTCTGTCTCATCATTAGATGAAATTCAAATTTATCTTGAATAAATATTACTGATTTACCATGGGAGGGGGGGTTGACACGTCTGATGGTTTTTGGGTAGACTGATTTGAATATTGGTTCTTTCAAGTTTTTACAGGAGGTTTCCATGTCTCAGTATGTGCCTCAGACTCCGGTGGAAATCTGCGATACGTGCGGGTTTTGGAAGAGTGTCAATTTTATGACACGTCAGGATGGAAGCATATTCCGTCCCTGTGAAACCTGCCCGGTGAGTGCGGCAAAGAATGACTCGGTGTTGGGTTCAAAGCCATTCCAGCAACCGGCCTGATCTGTACGATTTTTTCTTCCACGCTAAAACCACCAAATGGTGGTTTTTTAATAAATAAAAAAATCCCCGGTACGGATGTACCGGGGTTGTATTTGTGAAGAATGAAAATCCTCCTATTTGTTTTGCATACACCAGGTGTATGCGTTTTGAAAGAACGTGAGCCACGGGGACGCGAGGAGCTGTTGCTTCATCTCTCGCGGTAGGTAATGCCACTGCCAGAGCAGGAAAGCCCGCTCGGGATGGGGCATGATGGCCAGATGGCGACCATCAGGCGAACAGAGCCCGGCAATCCCATCAGGTGAACCGTTCGGGTTGAATGGGTATTGCTCGGTCGGATTACCGTCGCTTCCGATGTAACGCAACGGCACCAGATTCTGTTCTATGACATGGCGTGCCACTTCCGGGTCAGGGAAGTAGGCGCGACCTTCGCCATGCGCCACATGGACGCCGAGTATTGATCCGGTCATGCCTTTGAACATGATCGCCGGACTGTCCGGAATAGCGACTGTCGCCCAGCGAGAGTCAAATCGCCCCGACAGGTTACGGATGAAACGCGGTTGCTGCTCGACTGGCAATCCGGCGAGAGGCACGATGCCGGCCAATGTCATCCATTGGCAGCCATTGCAAACCCCCAATGAGAAGGTGTCCGGCCGGGTGAAGAAGTCGTCGAACATCTTCAATAACGTCGGATTCAGCAGAGCGGTCATAGCCCAGCCTTTGCCTGCGTCCAGGACGTCGGCATAGGAGAAACCGCCGACGATAGCCATGCCACGGAAACGGTCGAAATTAGTCAGCCGTCCTTTCAACAGGTCAGTCATGGTGACGTCCCATGGCTTGAATCCCGCTAATTCGAATGCTGAGGTCATTTCACGGTCGCCGTTGCTACCTTCTTCACGCAGAATGATCACTTCCGGCTTGTTCTCCTGATTGAGGAAAATAGCCGGAGTTTTTTCTGGCGTGAAAGATAAGCGATAGGCTGCGGGAAGCTTGCCGTGGTTGGCAGCTTGCTGCAAGGACACGCAACGATCCATCTGCTCCTGCTCGAGCCGGTCACTAGTTGCTTCCCACCAGTTAAGCAAGCGTCGGGTGTGGACGCGCAATTGGTTTTTGCCGCCCTGCCTGACGATGAACCACAGCTCGGGTGTAGTCGTGCCAAGTATGGAAACCGGGAGATCCGCCAGTTCGTTGAGAATTTCGGTTTCGTTGGCGGGCAAGTACTCGATAACTGCACCGGCTTCTTCTGCGAACAATTGGCGTTCCAATGACACACTCGTCCCCAAGTTGACTTGGAGACCGCACCATCCTGACACGGCCATTTCTGCAAGCGTGGTGACCAGCCCACCGTCGCTGATATCATGCCCGGACAGGATTAATTCGCGATCGATCAGGCGCTGGATGGCCAGGAACAGAGCGGCTAACCTATCCGGATGCTCGATGTCCGGGCTTTGGTTGCCGATCTGTCCCAGGGTTTGGGCAAATGCACTCCCGCCAAGACGGTGAGCACCGCCAGACAGGTCGATATGCAGAAGTTTTGACTTGCCCGGCATCTTTATGTCGGGTGTCACTTTCTTCGTTATATCGTCCATCGTGGCGTAGGCTGACACCACCATGGTCAGCGGAGCTTTGACTAATTCGTTGCCGACCATGACTGACATGGACAAGCTGTCCTTGCCGCCGTCAGCCGCGATGCCGAGAGCGATCATGGCGTCAGCCATGGATTCAGCGGCATCCACGAGCCGGGCACCTTCGCCTGGCAATTTTGCCGCGCCCATCCAGTTGACCGACGATTTGATATCCACGAGGCCACTGATTTTTGCGAACATAATGTTCGTCAGGGCCTCGGACACGGACATGCGCGCGCCTGCTTCCGGATTGACCAGCATTTTGATAGGTTGTTCACCGATGCTGGTCGCGCCACCCCGCAGGTCGAGATGACTCATAGCTATGACGCCGTAGTCGGACACCGGTAGTTGGAGCGGCCCGCAGCATGACTGTTGGGCCACCAGGCCGGTTACGCTCCGGTCCACCTTGTGTACGAGATATCCTTTGGATCCGACCGTCGGCAAACATAGTACATTACGTACTGCGTCAGCCAGATCGAGATCAGTCGGGATAACCAGCGGAGTCAGTTTCCGTGGTATGCGCGTCAGGATGAACGACTTCTGAGGAATGCCGCTCAGCGTTTGTGACAGGTCAAGGTCGACAGACGTGACACCTGTCCTGTCATTTACGACTATCACGCGTCCATCACCGGTGATCTTACCGACAATGTCGCACGGCACTTTTTCGCGTTCGCAGATGGCTTTGAAATCATCGATCCGGTCAGA
This sequence comes from Patescibacteria group bacterium, assembly GCA_041666685.1. Classification (GTDB taxonomy): domain Bacteria; phylum Patescibacteriota; class Patescibacteriia; order UBA10025; family JAHIVO01; genus JBAYGJ01. The sequence goes on from JBAYGJ010000030.1 coordinate 6,761, forward strand.
CCAGATCAGGATCCCGTAGCTTTCCTGGAACTCGGCGCACCAGATTTCTATGTCAGCCAGGGTTGGGTCACCCAACGTGATGCGATCGAGACGAATACGGCCACCCGCCGGATCAAGCAGTTCGCTCAATACATTGGACGGACCGCCGGCGCCTTGGTCATGGATACTGGCAATCGGATTGCCTTGATCCATTTCCACGCAGGCGCGGATGACGCGGAATGTTTTCTGTCCCATCTCCGCATCGCCCCGTTGGACTGAATCGAATTCCAGTTTGGCGTTCTGGTTTGCACCGGAGGCCAGACTGGACATGGCGCCGCCGCCGAAACCGATCCGATAGGCCGGTCCACCAATGCGGACGACGAGCATACCGGGTCTGGGATCCTCCTTCTCGACGTGCGTGTCGTTGATCAATCCGATACCGCCGGTAAAGAGGATCGGCTTGATGTATTCGTACCGTTCGCCGTCTGGCAAACGGAGTCCGAAACTGCGGGTATACCCCACGACCAGCGGTTCGCCATACTTGTTGCCATAATCTTTGGCTCCATAGGAACCTTTGATGATGACATTCAGCGGCGATTCGTATTGCGTCGGGTAAGTAAGCGACCTGTCTTCACCAGGAATCCAGTAGTCAGGCAGGTTGAGACAGCCGAACGCGTATCCGACGGTCGCGGCCACGGTGAGTGAGCCCCGGCCGGTGGCGTTGTTATCGCGCTGGCGTCCGCCGGTGCCTGTTTCGGCGCCGGGGAAAGCGGCGACGAGAGTCGGCCAGTTGTGCGTTTCCGCGGTGAATACGAGATGGTACGTCCGTTGCTGCCGGGAGAAAGGCGAACAGGTGCCCGGATGGTCAGGGACAATCGTCCAGACGGTGTATCCGTGCAGGGCGCTGGAATTATCCTTGTACGCGATTACGCTGTTGCCGGGGTTGGCTTCTAGCGTCGATCTGATGATCTCCATCAGGGTACGGGGGACAGCCTGTCCGTCGATGATCAATCGTCCCTTGAAAAACCAGTGGCGAGAATGCTCGCTGTTTTTCTGGGCCAGATCGAACAGTTCGACATTTGTCGGGTTGCGTTTCAGTACATGGACGAACAGATGGAAATAATATTCCCGATCCTGTTCGTCGAACGAAAGCCCCAGCTGACTATTGATGCGTACAAGCTCATCCATCCCTTTTTCAATCAGAGGGATGACGTACGTAGCGGCCGGAACAAGACCGGTATCAAACGTAACCAGAGGATCTCGGTACACGCATTCTGTCATGCGGTCGAAATGTTGCTCCGCGAAGTAGTTCGCATCCAGAAATTTCGGGACGACATAGCGCCGCGAGCGTTCGATCCGGGTTATCTTTGTCAGGCCGCACGCATGGCAGATGCCGATAGCATTAGTCGACCAGGCGGTCTGGAAGTTCAGCCGAGGGCCGACTTCCACGATGCGGCAGCCGTACTCCGCTATGAGCGAGTCTTCTTGTAGTTTTTCCTGCTCAAAAGTCTCACCCAAGATCCGACGCAGGGCGGCCATTTCGTCCGCGTTGAGAGGCGAACTGGTTTCGACGTTGAAACAGAACTCCGTGTCGGGCCCTGTTTGACGGTAAAATTGTCGCACTGGAATCCTCCAATCCTATTTATCAAATTGCTGTTTTTGTTCTTATTTAGTCGGTTATCTTAGCACTTGTTTTGTTGCGGCGTCAATTGAGCAGTTTTATTTGATATCACGAGCTTTTTAGGTTATAATTTATCCAATATGTCCAAGAAATTCTATATAACTACACCAATTTACTATGTAAATGACAAGCCGCATATCGGTCATGCCTATACTACTATCGCGGCCGATGTTCTGGCACGTTACCATCGGCAGAAAGGGGATGACGTTTTCTTTTTGACCGGCACGGACGAGCACGGGGCAAAGGTGGCTGAGAGCGCCCAAAAGGCCGGATTGGTGCCGCAGGAGTTTTGCGACCAGACCAGCGCCCTTTTCAGGGACGCGTTCAAGAACTTGAACATTTCAAATGATTATTATATCCGCACCACAGATAAGCGCCACCAGCTAACCGTGCAGAAGTTTTTACAGAAGGTATACGACCACGGGGACATATATGAAGGTGTATACGAAGGTTTGTATTGTGTCGGTTGTGAAAAGTTTTTGACAGAGAAGGAATTAGTTGACGGCCTGTGCCCTGATCATAAGGCGGCGCCGCAACAGGTCAAAGAAAAAAATTATTTTTTCAAGCTGAAGAAATACCTGCCGAAAGTCCAGGAGCTTATCTCTGAAGATATTATCAAGATTCTGCCGGCCAACAAGAAGAACGAGGTGCTTGGCCTGTTCAGGCAGGGCTTGGAGGATTTTTCCGTATCGCGGGAAAAGGTGACTTGGGGCATCCCGTTGCCGTTCGACAAGAAACAGAATACCTACGTCTGGGTCGATGCTCTGCAGAATTATATTTCCGCCATCGGTTACGGAGATGACGAAACCGCGTTTACGAAATGGTGGCCGGCTGACGTGCACCTGATGGCGCGTGAAATCATCAAGTTTCATGCCATATTCTGGCCGGCTCTTTTGTTGGCGGCCGGTTTGGAGACGCCCAAGATAATTTACGCTCACGGTTTCTTTTCCCTAGATGGGAAGAAAATGTCAAAGTCTCTCGGCAATGTGATCGACCCGAATGAATTAGTGAAAAAATTTGGTGTTGATGCGACTCGCTACCTCTTATTGACGCAATTTCCGTTCGGCCAGGACGGCGATATCAAAGAATCATTGTTTGCGGAAAAATATAATGCTGATTTGGCAAATAATCTCGGCAACCTAGTTAGTCGCGTATTGAACATGGTGGAGAAATATTGCGCCGGACAGTCTGACCGCGAAGTGGCGTCGCCGATCCTGTTGGACGGGATCAGCCAGGCTATCGAATCGCTCCAGTTTGAACAGGCACTGAAGCAGGTTAGGGAAGCTTTGACCTCGGCAAATTTGCTTATTGACCAGACTAAGCCGTGGGATTTGGCGAAAGAGCCGGCCAAAAAGAAAGAACTCGACAAGCTGCTGGCCGGGCTAGTTAGTTTTCTGTATGATATTGCCACTGCACTGTTGCCATTCATGCCTTCGACGTCTGAAAAAATTATGGGGTATCTTTCTTCGGCGCGAATAATAAAAGGTGAGCCGTTATTTAAAAGAATTACATAATTAAACATTATGGGCACACTAACCGTCGTCCTTCTTATTATTTTCTTCGGCTTTATCGCCGCCGGATTTTTCTTCGGCCTGATCCACACGATCGGCGCAGTCATCGGCGCAGTAGCCGGCGTATGGATTGCTAGCCATTTTTATACGCAGGTGTCTCCTTTTATCCAGTTTTTCATGATTAAAGGTTCGGTAGCCAACGTCATCGCCTTTATCGTGATCCTACTGGTGGTCAGCAGGCTCATCGGGTTCGTGGTGCATATGCTGGATCAGGGGTTCAAAATCATCTCGATCGTACCCTTCGCATCGTCTATTAACCGTCTGGGTGGCGCGTTGTTCGGTTTTGTGGAAGCGGCGCTGGTCATAGGGACAATATTATATGTTACCAGCCAGTTCAATGTCTCCCCGGCGGTGACTGACGCGATCAATAATACGCCGTTTGCTGACCTGCTCATGAACATCGCAAAAATCCTCCTGCCGCTGATACCGACTGCCCTGAAAACTGAGCCGCTGGACGTGATAAAACTGTAGCCCGCTTATGGCCCTCAACCTGATTGATACCCATGCCCATCTAGATTTCAGTGAATTTAGTGAGGACCAGTCTGAGGTCATCCGTCGTGCGGCTGCCGCTGGCGTAACAAAAATCGTCAATGCCGGCTGCGACGCCGGACATTTTAAGTCGTCATTGGAACTGGCCGCTGCCCATGACGGCGTGTTTGCGGCTATCGGGTACCATCCGCATGAAGCGGTGGGGATGATGGCATCAGACCAGCATTCTATTGAACAGAATGTTGCCATAGCCGTTGGGGCAATGTCCAGATTTGTCCCGTCAAAAAAACTTGTGGCCATCGGCGAAATCGGGTTGGACTATTATCGTTTAGCGCCGTCGCCATCGAATGCTCAGCTGACTGTCAGGGACTTGCAGGAAAAATTGTTAGTCGCCCAGCTCGTATTGGCGTCGGAGAATACGTTGCCGGTGATCATCCACTGTCGGGAAGCGTATCCGGACCTGCTGCGTGCGATCAAGGAATTCCAACTCAAGAAAAAAATTCGCGGTGTCATTCATTGTTTCGAGGGGACCTATGAGGAGGCAGTGGAATTTGTCAGCCTTGGGTTCAAGATATCCTTTACGGGTAATCTCACGTACGAGAGGCAGGCAGGGACGATCAAAGCGGCCAAAGAAATTCCATTGGCTGATATCATGATTGAGACCGATTGTCCGAACCTGGCGCCCGCGCCGTTACGCGGCCAGCGCAACGAGCCGGCCTATGTGGAATATGTCTGTCGCCGACTGGCGGACATCCGAGGTGCCGCCCCAGAAG
>JBAYGJ010000031.1:0-11076 GCA_041666685.1 Patescibacteria group bacterium
AGCGTTCAACTCGCCTTTTGCCTGTAATTCATTTAGCAAGGCACCTGCTTCCCGATCAATTACTCTGTCAGCGTAAGTACCTGACGTCAATTTGGCTGATAAATATGCATCGACATCTTGGCCAGCTAACGTATCTGCAAACATCTTTTTAACCCTTGGCCGCTCAGAATAAACCAGGTCATGTTCAAATGAACTGCAAAATTCGCTTCGGTCATTTTCTTGTCGCCAAAGTGTTTGCAAAATCTCATCTTTCTGTTTTTTTATGGTATCGCCGGTCGTAGAGTGTGTCCGCCATTCATTATCCAACTCCCGTATCCGTTTTTCCAACTCATGTCTTTTTCCGCGGGCAAGCAGTTTCATTATGGGATTCCGATCTTCCTCCTGGCTAAGCGCGTGTTCCGCCTTAAACTTTTGGTCGGATAATTCCCTGCATGTAATCATTTCTGTATCATAATCACTCTTCAGTTTATCGCGTTCTGATTGTAATCTGGGAATTTCCCTGTCCAAGTGCTCCAACACAAAAAACTTACTGCGCATGTCTCCTATAGACTGTTGAGCGGTCGACCTGGATTTTACGTATTGTTCATATTTCTGCCTGGCTTCCGCTTCGTCGAATTCGCCGAATAGCTCCTGTACTTGTTGGCTGGCGGTTTCGTCCTGAACGCCTTTGATATAAATTTTTTTCAACACTAAGCCCATTGATTCCATGGTATGGGAAATCGGCATTCGGGCGTTTTCGAAACGCTGAAAAAATTTTTCATCCTCACCATTTTGACCGCTGTCAGCATGTTCTGTCTCTGGAACTGCATGCACCTCCTCACGGTTAATCCGTTCCGGCTGCCCCCCAGGATGCAAACTCCAATCATGCTCCCCGATTTCTATTGGGTAGCCGCAATGAGGGCATTTCTGTTGTGTCTGGACCTCTGACATAGTCGTATAGCCTAGCACTAACCTTCGCGCTATTCAATCACCACACCGCTGTTCCCGAGTACTCCCCAGTTCCATTCGAAACTGGAACGGGTAAAATGTTTTTCACCATAGAGCGGATCCATGGTAATTATTTTGGTTGGGTTTTCCGCCGGACCGATGTAACCGATAGCGACGCGCGCATGCTCGCCGCTGACCGCCACGACATTGCCGCCCTGCGGCGTTTTCCAGTCGATGCGCTTGCCGGATCCGGCCGTGCCCCAGATGACGACCGGATTGCCTTTTTTAATTTCAGCAGCCAATTGGGCCACAGTCCACCCAGAAAAAGCCCGGGCCGTCCGATATTCCTTGGCTGCGATGGCGATCGGGTCCCAATACACCCCATACCCGGTCGAAGGCTGATGGCCGTCGATATCACCGACAAATGCCACATTTGGATTCCCCCATACACCGTTGTTTTTCGGCGTCCTATCGAAACCGACAATATTGATCAATGGCGCTTCACCGACATTGGCTCCTTTGTATTTCAGTGCCATGGACAACGAGGCGAATTCGCAACTTAAATTATGATCCTGCCGGTCGAACACTACATTTAATTTTGTCACCGATTGTTCGGTCGAAAAACCGATCGTGTAATCCTGCTCCGTAGTAAATCCCTCCATTCCGGTTATACCGGCCGTCAGCGTAATCGTGTATGTAGTATTAAAACTGAAAGAATCTGACGGCGTAAACACCAGGGTATTTCCGTCCCAGGAAAACTCCCCGGCCACTCCCGGTGAGATGGCAAAATGCGCAGTCGCCGACGCATGATCCACTGTCTGACTGAATGTCAGCTGTATCTGGCTGTCGACCCCAACGCCTGCGGCCTTATCAGCGGGGAATGTTTTGCTCAGTTTTACAGCACCAATGGTCGTAAAAGTATGCACAGAATCTTCAGTCAGATACCCGCCACTCGCCGTCTGTAATCCTTTTTTCAATACTACGGTGTACTGTGTGTCTTTGACATATGTCGCGGCGGAATATTGGATAGTCGTATCATTCTGTTTTACCCAAGTCCCGCTCAACGCCGGTGTAATAGTTGCATTGTCCTGCAGCGATGTCAGGTCGATGGCTTCAGAAAACGCAATAGTGATGGGTGTTTGCAGGCCGATATTCGCGCCCGATGGGGTAAAACTGACGATGCCTGGGGCTTCCGGTACGCTCCACTGTCCCGTCCAGACAGACTGAGGCGTATTTTGGAGGGCGATTTCATGGCTTCCCATGTCATACCGCACGTCGGTTTTATAAATTGCCAGATCATATTTCTGGCCTTGGGATAATAATTCCACCGGCGTAATGGTAACTGATCTCTTGTCCTCAGACGGGGTGACGGTTACTGGTATCTCTGGGATAAAACGGAAATCAAAACTGGCCGTCCTCTCGATCGGTTGGTCAAACGCCACGCGCCAGACTGCTTCCGGAGAAACCGTAGTCGCAACAGTCGGCTCGACTGACACTACGCTCGGTGCTGGTTCGGTCGAAAAAGTAAATGTAGCCGAACGGGGACGACGAAAATTCGGGAAAGCGCTCTTTACCCCCCGGATGGTCACCTGGTACGTCGTATCCGGCAGCCAGGTCACTTCCGGCGAATAGGTAACTGACCGGGCCAAGTGCTGTGAGGTGACAAAATTTGTATATCCGATTTCGCCGGTTGTGTCCGGTGTAATGTCGATCGTAACCTGTCGGGTAATTGGCAGTCCAAAATCAATAGCCACCTGAGAATCCACTAATACCCGGCCATCGCGCATCGTGACGCGTAATTGCGGCTGGGGAATATATAACGAAAAACTGAAGGCAAGCAAAAAAATAAATATAAGCGTACCGAGTACGATCCAAAGGACCCGATATTTAGTGTTTTTCTGCTGATATGTATTTTTTATTTGTATGTCTTTTTTCATTCTACAACCAGATTATAACATAAAAAAACAAAAAAGTCAAAGGACTTTCCAGTCGCCTTGCCGTCCTTGGATCTGTAAATTATTGTACCTTTTTTTCTGTGCTTTCCGGTTCAATAACTTTTTTTTGCCCTTTGATGCCGGAGATTCCCAAAATAATCCCGACCACACCGATCAGTACCAATATTCCTAAATACCAATTTGGCATCTGGAATGCATCCATCGGAAAAATCAAAAAAATAATTCCGTTCAGGCTGAGGATAATCCCGACCACGAGCGTGTACCAGGCAGTAACCATATTTTTAGAATAATTATTTTTTAGTTAATGCGCTTGTAATCCATGAGAATACCCACAATATCGCGCCGCCAATAAGCGCGGTAACGAACCCATCAACGGTAAATCCCTTGACGACTGTCGATACCAGCAGGATCAGTCCGGCATTGATTATAAACGTAAACAACCCGAGAGTCAGGATGGTTATCGGCAGAGTCAGGATGATGATAACCGGCTTGATGATGGCATTCACGATACCGAGCACCAATGCCACGATGATCGCCGTATAAAACGAATCCACGTGAAAACCGGGGACTAAATACGCAACAGCCATCAGTGCCAAGGCATTTAACAACCAACGAAGTAAGATAAACATATTATTTTTGAATTATTCGTTTGCAATCCCATGTTGCTTCGGAATGAGCAATTCAACACAGAGAAGTTGATTGAAGTGACTAACGCGAGGAGTGAACCCCGGCGTTTTCACAACATACATACCGCTATGGGGATTCGAACCCCAGTTTCATCCGTGAGAGGGATGCGTCCTGGACCGGGCTAGACGATAGCGGCATACGGGCTAACAGAGAACGCGCCGGCCTGTTTTCTGCAGTAGCGAGCGGGTTCGTCACCTCCACCATATTGTATACGAGCGCAAAAATAAATCAAGAAACAAACAGCCAACACCCAGTGCGTACGGTCTGCGGCAGACAACCTCCAGTCAATAGCATGACTGAATGCTCGCCTGTCGGTATAATCGGGGTTGGCAGTTTATTGTTAATTCTTCCTATACTGTTCAAAATAGATTGCCGCGAGGAAAGAAACCATGGCCATCTGAAGATAAAAAGAGGACGAAATGAGGACGATCGTATCGCGAACTTCATTGAAAAAACCGAAGACGCCGCACATCAAGCCAAAAACGGCAAAGGCAATCGGGATATATTTGTGTTTTAACATGATTTCACCCCCTTTCTTCACACTATCCGTAACGGATAGATAAAAGCATTGTATATATTATATCTTTTTGCCGATAGACTGGCAAATACGGACGAGCGTGTTTGAATATCCCCACTCATTGTCGTACCAGGCAACAACCTTAAGCAGGTCTCCATCGACTACATTAGTCAGTGACAGGTCAACGATGGACGCATGCGGATTGCCGATAAAATCCGAGGATACCAGCTCTTCATCCGTGGCATCCAATATGCCCTGGTACCTCGGTTCATTCTTGGCTGCGGCAAACGCCGCGTTTACTTCCTCGACGGTCACGGGTTTGCTGACCACCATCGTAATGTCAGATATCGAAACAACCGGGGTAGGGACGCGGATGGACAGACCGTCAAACTTACCCTTGACCTCCGGCACCGTCTCTCCGGTCGCTTTCGCCGCACCGGTAGATGTCGGGACCATATTCGCCGCTGCAGCGCGGGCCCGGCGCAAATCCTTATGGGGCCCGTCGACCAGGTTCTGATCCGCGGTGTATGAATGGATGGTGGTCATCATCGCTTTCTTGATGCCAAAAACGCGGTTGACGACTTCGATCACCGGCGCAATGCAATTGGTGGTGCATGACGCGTTGGAAATGATCTTCTGGTCCTTCAGCTTGGCATCATTGACCCCAAGGACGAACGTATCCACCCCGCCGCCTTTTGCAGGCGCGGAGATGACCACTCGTTTTGCCCCAGCCTCCAGATGCAGCGCGGCCTGCTCCTGCTTGACGAACCGTCCGGTCGATTCAATCACCACGTCAACCTTGAAATCTTTCCAGGGCAATTTATTCGGCTCTTTCTCCGCCAGGACGGGATATTCCTTGCCATCGACCAGCAGGGACTTGTCATTTGATTTGACCAACTTGTCATACTTACCGTATACCGTGTCATATTGCAGCAGATGGGCCAGAGTGGCCGTATCAGTCAGATCATTGATTGCCACAACTTCCACATCAGGTTTGGTCAGGGCAATTTTGAATGCGGCCCGGCCGATCCGGCCGAATCCGTTGATGGCAAGTCTCATGGGCATAAAAAATAAAAATTATGAATTAGACAATATGGGTTTTTTTGACGACGCCTGCACTGCCGAACATCCGGACCTTTTCCTCAACGATAGCCTGGATAGCCATGATCGAAGGGCTCAGGAGCTCCCGCGGGTCGAAAATTGTCGGATCCTCATCGAGTGTCTTGCGTAGCGTCTGGGTGAAAGCGATACGCATCTCCGTATCAATATTGATAATAGTAACTCCCAGCCTTACTCCCTGCTGGATCTGATCTGCAGCCAAACCGGAAGCACCGTGCAACACCAGTGACGTTTTGGGTATCAGGCTGTGTATTTTCCGTAACCGTTCGAGATCCAGACCCGGTATCCCTTTTCTCATTTTAATGATGCCATGGACGTTTCCGACAGCGACCGCCAACGTATCCACGCCGGTTTTCGTGACGAACTCAAGGGCTTCCTCCGGCTTGGTCATGAGAGTTTCCCGTTCGGCCGGCTCTACTTCCTCCAACCCCTTCACCACGCCCAGTTCGCCCTGGGCCAATACGCCGCGGCGATGCGCAAAATCCACGGCCTGCTTGGTCAAAATGATATTTTCTATTAATGGCATCTCGGACGCATCCATCATGATGGAGGAGAACCCGGCCCGGACACACTCGGCCACCGAACGAAAACTGCGGCCATGATCCAGATGCAGTGCGATCGGGACGTTGCCGGATTCGGCGGCGGCCACATTCTGGACAATAGCCGTAATGGCCTTGAGCCCGCCATATTCAATGCTTGTTTCGGAAACCTGGAGGATCACCGGCGACCGCTGCCTCACTGCCGCCCGGACGACACCGAGAGTCGTTTCTAAATTTTCAATGTTAAATGCGCCGAGCGCATAGCCCTTTTCCCTGGCATCCTTGAGGAGTTCCTGCAAGTGAACTAGCATAAAATTAATTATTTACTAACTACTTGGCTGATGATTTTCTGGAAGCTTGCCGCTTCTTTGCTGGCCGCCCCCGGCAGTACGCCGTCGACGTCATCCATCTGGATAAAACCCCGTACGTTTTCCGGATTGACCGAGCCGCCATAAATTACATCCTGAGTCTCCGCTGTATGTTCATCATAGAGATCCTTGATAACTGTACGGATGTACCGGTGCACCACCTGCGCTGATTCCGGGCTGTCAGCTACCCCGCCCGGATTGTCGGGGCTGGTGCTGATCGCCCACATCGGTTCGTACATCACGATAACTCGTCGCGCCTCATGGCTGCGCACTTCCGCCAGGCACTGGCGCAGTTGCCGTTCCACCGTTTTCTTCGTCAGGCCCGCTTCTTTCTCGGCGCTGTTTTCACCGATACACAAAATGGGTAACAACCCGAACTGCAGGGCTAATCGGACTTTCCGGTTTACCATTTCATCGGTCTCGTGAAAATTGTACCGGCGTTCCGAATGACCGACGATAACGAAGGTAGCTCCGGCGCCATGAAGCTGTTCCGCACTCACCTCTCCGGTAAAAGCCCCCCTGGTTTGGCATGATATATCCTGCCCGCCAACGCCGATCTGGCGTTCTCCGATCAGGTGCCTCACGGTATCAATAAAAACAAAGGACGGGCAAATGACAACCCTCGCTAGTTCAAGTTGTTCGGCTGTCGGCTGGAAATGACCAAAAAAACGCTCCACCGCGTGGCCGTCCAGGTTCATTTTCCAATTGGCGATGATGTATGGTTTTTTAGGCATATTCCGCAATAAAAGAAGTTCGCTGATTCCCAGTGTAGCATTTTTTCCGGTTTTTTACCAGGCGGAAAATTACCACCACTGCCAATACTGTTGCGTCCACTGAATCAGTGACCGTGCTTCAGAAAACCTGGCCTCACTGGATGAGCTTCCCAGGACAACCAACAGCACATCATGCCCATTGGCATCCGCCAAAACGACAAAATTATACCCAGATTCATTGATGAATCCCGTTTTTGCGGCTTTGACTGATACCGTCTTGTCGGACAGAAGCTGATCTGTATTGAACAGTCGATGCGAAGCTTTGACGCCCGTGGTAGTAAAGGCATATTCTTTCGTGGTCACCGCTTCCTTGATGCGCGGCTGGTCAAATGCGACCTGAGCCAGCCGGATATAATCACGGACGGTCGAAACATTCCCTGCGTCCAATCCGGTGACATCCGTAAATGTCGTCAGCCATAAATTGAGGGATTTCGCCTTATCATTCATGCGCTGAATAAAATCCGGTTCCGAAAGTCCAGTCGACCGAGCCAGCGCCTTGGTCGCATTGTTTGCGGAAGCCACCAGGCTGGCCATGAACAGGTCACGCACCTTGGCCTGTTCGCCGGGTTTCACGATCAGGGTATTGCCCTCCGTTGTGTCGATGTCGCTTTTTTCAAAAGCCACCTCCCTGTCCCAATCCGGCTGGGTATCCAAAAAAACCAGCGCGGTCATGAGTTTGGTCAGGCTGGCCAGCGGACGCGGCTGATCAATGTTCTTTTTCCAGAGAGCCAGTCCGCTGTCGATATCCAGGACGATCCCCGCATCGGCCGTCAACGATACCGGCGGCTTGACCATCGGCGAAGTCAGTAGCGGACCGACTGAAGCGGATCCGGCCACCCGCGTCTGGCCGATCAGTGTCTGAGCAGCGGCTAACTGAACCGACTCCGGTTGAGTGGTTATGGGCCCGAGGTATGACAAACCAAAAATATGCAAAATGGTCGCCAACAGGAATACTGGCATAATTATTTTTATTTTTCTTCAGCCTGGCTCACGGCAGGCGGAACTGGTTCGTCGCTTGCCTGTTCGATCTTCTGCTCCAACAGCTTGCGTAAATTTTCGTCTGAATTCAGCTTCTGATACTCCGGCAACTCCTCTACCCGGTTGATGCCCAGGAATTTCAGCAGGTCAAACGTGATCGTATACACGGTCGCCATCTTTTCCTGGTCCTCATGGGCCTCCACCAGCCCTTTGATCAGTAAATTCCGCAAAATCAGGCTGCAATTTACCCCGCGGATCTGTTCCAGCTCAGCCTTTGTGATCGGCCCCCGGTATGCGATGATGGTCAGCGTTTCCAGCGACGGACGGCTCAACTCCCCGCTCTGTTCCGCCTTTACAAAATCCTTCACCAGGTACGCCAGCTCAGGGTTGGTAGCCATCTGGTATGACGATCCTGTTTTTATGATATGGACGCCGCGTTCCGGCACATTCCACCCGGACATCAGTTCCTCTGCCGCACCCCGCACCTCTTTCACGTCCTTCTGGGTGATTTCAGCCAGCTTGGACTCCGACATCGGACGGCCTGAAATGAATAAGAGGCTTTCAATAAGTTGTTTTGTAGTCATATGCGCTGATTATGTAAAAAATATTAAATTGTTTCTTTGACGACTTCGCCTTCGGCGCCTTCGATCTTCCTGACCACGATATCGGAAAACGTGCCCTCCTGCACCACGCCCACCCAGCGCTGTTTGACCAGCTCCAGGATGGCCAGAAACGTGACAATCACTTCGGTCTTGTTTTTTGCGGTTTTCATCAGCTCATTGAAATGCAGCGTCGCTTTCGTACCGATCATCTCTTGGATATTTCTGATCCGTTCCCGGATGGAGACCGTCTTGATGATGACGTCGTGCTCCATGCTCACCCAGACTTCCAGGCTTGCGAGGACATCAGAAAACAATTCGCGTAATTTCTCCGAGGTCAGGTGCTTGGGCGGATTGAATACCCTGTCGATCTTCACCACCATCTTCTCGCGGGTAAAAGAAAAATGCCTCTTCAAGATCATCTTATGGAGGACTTTTGAGGCTTCATAAAACTCCTTATACATCTTCAGCTGACGTTCCAGGTCGGTCCCCTCGTCGTCATCCACCTGCAAGCCGGGCAAGAGTGATTTCGACTTGATGAGCAGGAGTTTTGCCGCTACCACGAGAAAATCCGCCAGCTCTTCCGGGAGGATGTCTTTCGAATCGTTCAGGTACCGGAGATATTGATCAGTCACGTGCGCCAACGCAATCTGGTTGATGTCCATTTCCTCCTGCTCAATCAATTGCAACAGCAAATCCAACGGACCCTCGAACTGCTGTAATTTGAACTTGTAAGCCATCGGCTAATGTTTTATAAAAATAAAAACTCCGACCACCGCGATCACCGCCCAATTGGCGATGGAAATCCAGCTGTGCCGCCACCAGTCAGTGCCGTCAAAATGAAAGTCAGAAAATGGATAAAAAATCCTCGTCGCCCATTTTCCGCGGTGCGTGAATATGTCCAAAAAAATATGCATATAGTACGGAACGGCCAATATGCTCCGAGCTGGCGCGAATATGAGCACAAGGAGCGTAACAAATGAAATCGGCAATAAACTATGCGCCCAATGGTAAATGGTCAAATACATACGGCTCGGATTATCCGCCAGACTTTTGTTAATCAGGCCACGAATGAACTTCACCGGATGCCTGGCCAATTCATACAGTGCCGGCAGGATGTCGGGAAGCGCGCCGGTCAACAGTGCCCATCCGACTAACCCGGTCTTGCGCACAATGAGCGCGCCCCACGCCCCGTGTGAAACAGTGTCCATATATTAAATGTCCTTAATTGCGAATAATATAATAATCAGATTCACCACAACAACGGCCGACCAGTTAAAAATTGAAATCCATTTGTTTTTCCACCAATCCCACCCCTGGAAACTGTAATTCGATAATGGGTACAAAAACTTCGTCCCCCAGGGGTCAGAATGAGTAAAAATATCCAAAAAGATATGCAGATAATACGGCAAGGTAATATACCAATAGGTGGGCCACCAAATGCATATCACAGCAGAAACGATGGAGATCGGGATAAAGCTATGCGCTAAATTATACACCCGATAATACGTATTCCCCACTTCCCCGCCTTTTGCCATCATCCCAAAATATTTCGCGTAATCCCATCCGATCCGGGTTACGCCATAAAGCGCTATAATCAAATCGGGCAATAAGCCGACCAGAGCCGCCCACCAAAAAATATGAGGTTTCCTGATTATTGTTGCGCCCCAAGCGGCGTGTGAAATGACATCCATATGATATTTATATTGCTTTAAAAATTATCGACGTAGAGTTGATCTGTACGACGAATCTATTTCTTTTTCCCGATATTACCCATTTGGGCATCCTCGGCCTTCAGGTAATCCTTCACCTTCATCCGTAAACTTTCCGTAAAACTACCCGCCGAAAAAATCGCGTCCTTTGCTTTCAGTAGCGCCTTGTCAGCGATGACCTCCACTTTGTGCAGAGTCCCAAACGGGGTCATGGCCCCGGGCTTGGTGCTGAATTTGTTCTTCATGTCCGACTCCCGCGCGATATCCACTTTTTTCGCTTTCAGCATGGTTTTCAATTTCTTGAAATCCAGGTTGAAATGCGCCGGCACCACCACGATGTAGTATTTCTTGTCGACCTTGACCAACAGCGTCTTCGCTATCTCACTGAGCTTCCGCTTCATGGTCTGGGCCATGTCATAGGCGGTAAAAACCGTCTTGTGTTTCAGGACTTCATATTTAATTTTATTTTTTTGCAGGTAGTTTTTTACTTTCGCTGGGATGGCCATAGGTATAAAATAAGTTAATTAATCTTTTTTTTGATGATATAGGTAATATCTACGATTTGGTCCTGGTCCTCATAGTAGCAATCAACGACTTTATCGGCCACCTCATAGTGCACCGCTTTGCCGTCTTTATGGACGGTGATCATTTCACCTTTTGATAAAGGTATTCCGCCGATCATTTCATCGGTCGTCTTGTTATTGCCGTCTTCAAATATAACTTTTGTGTTCTTTTTGATCATTCTTTCCTGAAAATTATTATTTCCGTCTGGCTTTTGCTAAATGCAATGGTAAAGATTGCTGCTGGCCAAAAAGTTTTTTCGCTTCTCTGCCCCCCTGTATAGTTAAGGTCACTTCATCGATAAACCATTTTTCCGGCGTGCGGCGACCATAACCGATCAT
>JBAYGJ010000032.1:0-11022 GCA_041666685.1 Patescibacteria group bacterium
TACGCCATGCGTAGTGGGACTTTTTTTGTCGAATGGTTCTGGGATTCGAAGGGCAGAACAGGGCTAGAATTGAATAATATTCAATCACTATTTACACCAAGACTATTTTCTGTTAAAATGGAATAATTCATTCTTAAAATTATATATATGAAATCAGAAACTGGATCAAGGCCCGAGGGTGCGGAAGATTTTTCGTTTTCAGACAAAATCAATACTGATAAGGGTGAAGAAACACATAAGCCGACACCGGAAAAAAATTCGGGGGTGGAAAAAATTACCCGGTTATTGGAACATTCTGCCGATAGAGACCAAGTGATGGAAATTGCAAAACACTTTGGCATACCGCAAGATACCATAGATAAAATGGTCAGAGAGCAATTATCCTCCTTTATCCTCAGAGGCGCCGACGGCGGCGCGGTTGTTTTAGCGAAAAAATTTGAACTGAGCAGTGACCAGATTGTTGAAACCCTTTCTGACAGTGCATTCCGCATGCTACTTGATGGAGAAGACGGGCGCGAAGATGGTATTAGGCACGTCATCCGGGTGGCAGATTACCTGGGCCTACCTCAAGAAAAACTCCAACCGATGGCGGAGGAATCGATACGACGGCACCTGAAACATGGTGAATGGACAGGGGTATTTGCAATCATCAAATTAATTCCGCAGAAAACGGAATTTTTACAGTCTAATGAGGTAAAAAAAGGATTTAAAGATATACTACAGTTTGCCAGTTCGCGGGATGGCGACAGACTACGCGATGAGTTACAAAAAGCCAATATTGTTCTATAACGACTTGCCGGGTATTAAAAAAATATCCAGGGACTCTTTGTTGTAAAAATTATTAGCACCTCCTTAATTGGTGGGGGTCAATTCCATACGATCAAAAAATCATCCAACACGTGTGGATGGTTTTTTGTTTATCCTAGATTGTCAAAAAGGCGCCGATCAATGTGACCTGCGCCTTTTTGTTTATAATTCAGGGTTTGAATTAAGCTTTACCGACCTTCACAGCAGCTTTCCCTTTTGGGGTATCAGCGATCTCGAATGTGACAGCGTCACCTTCGTGCAGTTCGCTGAACGTGACTCCCTGGAGTTCGTTGGCGTGGAAGAACAGGTCTTTTGCCTGGCCCTCGGCCATGATAAACCCGAAGTTCTTGTCGGTCAACTTCTTGATAGTTCCGTTCATAAACGTAAAAAATATAAACCCGCTAATTAGACTGAGAGATAAAATAACGACGAAATTCGACCTATTACCTAGCTAGTATACTCGGATAACCCCAAACAATCAAGTGCACGATCTAGTCAGGCAAATAAATAAAAACACCTCCGGGGATTCCCAGAGGTGTTCGCGGTCGCCTTTACAAGGCGTAAACGCTGAGGCCAAAGGCGATGAGGTCGTCTTTGACAGGAGAAATCTGCAAAGAATGCGCTCCCTCAAGCCGGTAGAATGTACGGACATACATGACTTGGCCGACGATAGTTAGCGGATCGTCGTCAGCGCCGCTGAACCCGACTTCCCAAGTCAAAGAAAGGTTACGCTTGTTCACTCGACCGAGCTCTAGCTCCTTCCATGTCTGATCATACCCCCATCGGTCATAGCCCGATTCGACATGTACTGCCGCACCAACCAAATCGTAGGACCCTCCCAACTTCAAGCGGGAAACTAGCCAGCCACGCTTTCTCCGGTCAGATACTGCCTCCGTATAAGGAATCCTAAAAATATGCAGCCATGGACTAGCCACGAATCCGGCCAGGCCTAACGAACTGCCTGCAATTCTCGGTTCGTAGTATCGCAATGAAGTCCCGTACCCGCGACTATCTGTCCCGTACTGGTTCTGCTGGTAGCGCTCCGGGGAATCCGATCCGCCTGGCTCCCCGTTTCCGTTCTGAAAATAAGACATGTACGTGTACTGCGGGCCGATACCGCAAAATTGCCATGGCGTCCAAAAAACTCGGACCCAAAAGTACTGGGTCGGCCTTCTGTACATGATCGCCGTGTCAGGTAGTGGACTGACAGCATCCGGGCATCCGGACAGGTAGCCGTCATCGTCGTGTAACGGAACCTCGCGAATGGATAACGGAAAATTCCTCAGGGTGATAGCCGGTGCCTGGCTCGGGACCAGATAGCTCATGTTAAACTCAAAATGTGTTTTTTCCTTGGCCTGAACCGCGGTCAAACACAGGAGCGCCAACACGACGATGCCGCCGCCACGAAAAATGAATGTGCTGATACGCATGGCGTACCTCCTATCAGTATGTATGGTTGCAGTAGTATTTTTTAAATGTACTACCTATGTAAGTTCAGCTCATCTTAGTCGCTTTTATCCACGGAGTCAAATACGAAAAAACGCCAACAAACTCTGAATAGCATTGGCAGAACTTAAAAAAAATCAGCTAACCTGTTTCCGGAATTTCCATACCAAGCGATACACTCCAAAACCGGTGACCGTAAGCGCACACGACCAATAGATTATTTTCATCCACCACGTCCCCGTGTCTGTGCCGATGAGTACACCGTGGAGGAACAACAGGACAAACATGACAAATCCGAAATAATGAATGAACCGCCAAAATTTTACGTATTTCGTCATAGTATAGAGCGAGGTCCCCAGTATGGCCAGCAATAAATAAAAACCGATCGTGCCGAGCGCCACCAGCGTCGTCCGGAAAAATGACGTAAAGGGAATCAGGATATCTGTCAGGTGCATATTCAGAAACGAATCAAAGAGCAAGGACCCGACATGCAATACAACAGAGACCAACAGTACTGAAGCGATCGCCCGATGGACGGACCAGGCAGTGGACGGAGACCACATCCTGAAAATCAAGCCAGTCGTAAGGGCAATGCCTATAACCGTCATCAATGCCAATAAAATAAATGAGGCAATCCCGGTAGATCGGGTCACTATCCAGGCCCAGGGGAATGCCACGGAAATGACTGGCGTCGGCGCTTGAACTGTTGGCTGGGGGACTGGAATTTCGGCGGGGAATGTCTGTTCGACTGGCGCGCTTGTTATGCTGTTTGCATTAAGGGCAGGGACCTCAGTGTTTGTGCCCACAGTCTGTTGTTGGGCGGGTTGCGGCGTCTGTTGTGTCACATCGGCTGGCCTGAAATCATCCTCATCCGCACGATCCTCGCCATCTTCCTGCTCCGACTCCTGCGCCAATAAGATTCTAGCCGAAATTTGTTGCAAACCAGATTCTGCATGGACTCGAAACGGCAGCACGGCAACTAACAGGAGAAGTATTATTATATATTTTTTGATCATAGTATTTGCAATAGTCTGGTCATCCTGTCAGTTGTTACCGTTGTGCTGTCTGATTTAATGATTAACGCTTCGAAATTCTGGTGCCGTCGTAGCCACGTCAACCCGGATTTTGCTCCCAATATCAATATGGTTTTCGCCGCCACGTCAGCTTCAAGCGCCCTGGGAGCCATCGCCGTTACGGCGACAATATCAGTTGTGGCTGGTTGACCAGTACGAGGATCAATAATATGATGCCAGGCTTGGCCGTTTCGAACACCGCGGCGCTTGGCAATTCCTGACGTGGCAATGCCCCAGCATCCGGCCGGCGGTTTGAGATTATACACATCTTTTTCCAAATGGCGGGGGTCCTGAACGCCGACTGTCCACGGCTGGCCATCCGCATCCGTCCCTGACACTGTAATATCTCCTCCCAAAGACCACCAGAAATCATTTGAAATTTTTTCAAGCCTCCGAATCAACCGATCTGCCAAAAATCCTTTGCCGATACCGCCCAAATCCATGACCATCCCGGGCGGAATGACCACGGTCCGATTTTTTTCATCCAGATCGACATCAGCCATTGTCCGACGCGGCGCGGGGGATGTATTGTGCGTTCGTTCAGAAACTTGGCTCAGCGTCTCAAATGACTGATCATACCCGGCGGTAATCAGTGCCTGACCGATGGTCGGGTCGACAATCCCCTCGGTCATCAGCCACGTATCCCGGGCTGCAGACAGCAATTCCATCAAGTCTTCACTCACAGTCACCACCTGCCCGGCATTGGCATTCAGCATCGACAATTCCGAATCACCCCTAAAACGGGAAAATTTTGATTCAAATGTTTTGACCTGCTGCTCTATTTCATCAAAAACCATTTGGGCCGCTTTCGCATCCGTCCGGATGCCGCCCTCGACTGTCGTGCCAAGCGCTTGAAATCTTTTTGTAAAGGTCTGCGATATATTATGAGTAGCCATGTGGAAAAATTAGGAAACAGTCGTCCGTGGGCGAATGGGCGTTTGGACCGGAGGAATTGTCGGGGTTACTGTGGGTGCTGGGGCGGGCTTCACCTGAGCCGGCGCAGTATTTGTATTTGCCGGGGCATTTAGTACAGCCGAAGAGTTTGTATTTTTATTTACATTCGTATTGGGAGTAGTATTCGTATTAACAGCCGGCAGCGTCACTGCGGAAGACGGTACGGATGCAGATAAAGCCCTTTTATTCCGCTCAATCTTGAACACAACCCCAAAAACAAGCATAGCCATAATACCCCATGTGGCAAACATAAGCATCGGTATGGGTGTGCCACGTTCGATAAACTCCTGTGAACCGACCCCGAACCGTTCTGTCCGAATGGACCGGATTGATACCCCCAGGCCCTGTAACGTCTTGATCATCGCTTTCATGAATGCTGGCGGGCCACACAGGAAAAAAGTCTGACTGCCCAGCGTATTTCCAAGCACCTGCACAAGTAAACCGGCATTAATCCGGCCGGCTACATAATTTCCGGATCCCTGAGGCACGGCGCCATCGGTCACCGCATACACAGAACGCAAATGTGGATTAGCCTCTTGAATGGCTTCAAATTCAGATACATACGGAGCATCGTCCATAGAACGGACACTGTAGAAAAGAGTCAAATCATTTTCTGATTTGAGGTCTGTGGCCGTTTTTATCATACTAAAGAATGGGGTGACGCCAATACCGCCGGCAATGAATACGGCCGAACGGTCGCGTGCCGGATCAAAGGTGAATTGGCCGAACGGTCCGGTGACCAGCACCGGATCACCTGGTTGGAGATTTCTAAGCGCTGAGGTGTATGACCCGTGGATACGGATTCCGAACCGCAATGAAGATCGGTCAGTCGGGGAACTGATAATTGAGAATGACCGGGGGCCCCGCAATCTGGTATGTGTCGGGAAACTTAACGTCATGTACTGTCCGGCCTGAAATTCCGGGAAATCCAAACCATCCGGCCTAGTAATGACCAAATCGACAACTGTAGGCGATAATGCCGTCAGGGAGGTTATTATTGCTTTATATCGAGGAATCATGCGTGTATATGCTTGTTATTATGTAATGCCCACCAATAATACGCAACTCATTTACTGCACCTGTCTATTCACAGTAAATTCAAACACCGCTGCTATACTTTCAATAGATATTAACTCATTAGTACTACCACACTATGTTTTATCTGCGCTACCTGTGGGCGGAATTGACCCGCCGGTGGGGGAAAACCCTCACCATATCGCTCGGACTGGCCATGGCCAGTGCGGTCATTATCGTGATCATCTCGGTGTCCCAAAGCCTGTCGACGGCCCAGGACAAAGTCCTTAACCCGCTACAGAACGTGGGCACGGACATCATGGTCAGCCGGACCCTGGCCCAAAATAACCTAGGTTCGATCGACGCCACGACACGGGATGAGGTAATGGCCGACAACCGTATCACCACGGATTTCTCCAAACTCGGCAATCCAGGCGATGCTTTTTCATATGATACGTTTCTGCCGGGCAGCATGCTCACTTTCGCGTCATCAGAAACTGAAAAAATTGACCAGTCACTGGTCAAAGAATACGCAGGCGGACTGGTACTGAATGTGGTACACCAGGAGGGAACGATCCCAAAACTGACAGCCGAGATTGAAACTGGCGGCCAAAGTATCGGGTTTAGCAGGACATTTGAAATGAGTGATACTGACCGCCAGGCATTCGCCGATGCGCAGGCAAAAGCCATGGCCGACCTGAAAGCACAAGGCATCGACCCGAATTCGGAAGCCGGGCGGCAGGCTCTGCGTGACGCGCTCCCACGTCCGACCCAAACCGTGAATGGCGAAGTTGTCGTGCCAAAAGAAATCATCCACCAGGAAATCGGCACATTTGCCACTGACACTACTACTAATAATTACACGCTGGCTGGCGTGGATACAGCCAAAACGAATATCGGACTCATCTTGCCTGATCAAATCGTTGAAGGACGGTACCTCCAGAATTCGGGCGAGGTAGTGTCTACCCGTGCCTTTGCCCAGAAAAAAAACTACAGCCTGAATGGCACGATAAAAATTGGCGATAAAGAATTCACATTGGTCGGGATCGTCGAGCCCAAACTGTACACCATGACCGCCGACCTGTATGTGTCCCTGCCAGACGCGCAACAGCTGGCCGGACGCGACGGGAAGGTCAACGTCCTGCTAGTCAAGGCGACCAACGCGGACAATGTCACGGCAGCCGGAGAAAACGTGGCGGCCTTGTTTACTGGAGCGACAGTCACTGATGCCAGCGACACGGCAAAAGAAGTCACTGGCAGCCTGGTCAATGCCGCCAGCCTGACAAACAAATTCATCGGCGTCACGAGCATTATCGTTATCGGAGCAGCCTTTATCATCGTCAGTTTATTGACAGTTCTTTCCGTAAACAAACGTATCAGAGAAATCGGCACGCTCAAGGCTATCGGCTGGGGCAATACACGTATCATCCGCCAAATCATTTCCGAAAACATCGTCCTCGGTGTTCTAGGGGCGATACTCGCAATTGGCCTGGCCTTTGGCACTATTGCCATCCTGAATCATTCCAATATCTCGCTGTCGGCTACCGTGGCCAGCGCTGACGCAAACAATATTTTTGGCATGGCCCGCAGGGCTTTTGGTGGCCAACAGAGTACGGCTGTTACCGGCACCACCACCAGCGTTCCGCTCCATATAAACTTTTCCTACCTGGTACTGGCCATCGGATCAGCCGTGGCCATCCTTGGATCGATTGTCGCTGGCGCACTAGCCGCCATCAAGGCGTCAAAAATGAAACCGCAGGAGGCTTTCCGGAATCTTGAATAAATAATATTCACAACAATGGACAACCCAACAATCATAAAAACGAAAGACGTAGTCAAGCGATACCGCCAAGGCGACAAGGATATTTATGCGGCAAACAGCATCACGATGGAGGTGCGTAAGGGCGATTTCCTGGCCATCATTGGTCCGTCAGGCTCCGGAAAAAGTACCCTGCTTCAGCTGATCGGGGGGCTGGACCGGCCGACCGGCGGCCAGATTGAAATTAACGGCGTGGATATCGCCAAAATCAGTGACCGCAAACTGACCGAGGTACGCCGGAATCAAATGGGATTTATTTTCCAGAATTTTAACCTGATCCCGACACTGACCGCGGCCCAAAATGTTGAGGCGGTCATTTCTAAACGGTCGCGACAGGACCGGGCCAGAGTACGCGACGCCCTGAAACAGGTCGGCCTCGAGCAGCGCGCAAACCACCTCCCGAGCCTGCTGTCCGGCGGGGAACAGCAACGCGTGGCAATCGCACGGGCGCTGATCAATGACCCAGATATCATTCTGGCTGACGAACCGACCGGTAATTTGGATAGTGCAACAGGAGAAGGAATAATCGGACTGCTCAGCGACCTGAACAAGAACCGGCACAAAACCGTCATTCTCATTTCTCATTCAGACTACATCAAGAAATACGCCTCAAAAATTGTTGAAATCAAGGACGGCAAGATATCCGATCGATCCTGAGTGGCCAGTTGCCAACCGACCATATTGCGACTAGTATAAAACCATATGAAAATCCTCATTGTCGAAGACGAAGAATCAATCCGGGAGGTACTAAAAGAATACCTCATGCGCGAGGGTTTTGTGGTAGAAGAGGCGATCAGCGGAGAGGTGGCATTATTGAAATTCAACTCCTCGGTCAACCTGGTCGTCCTGGACCTGAACCTGCCGAACAGGGACGGCATCGAAGTGGCGAAAGCAATCCGAAAAAAATCCAGCGTGCCGATCATTATGGTAACAGCCAGGACAGAAGAGTCAGATGAACTGAAAGGTCTGTCCATCGGAGCGGATGATTATATAAAAAAACCTTTTTCGCCGAAGGTTCTCATGGCGCGGATACAGACACTTCTCCGCCGTACTGACGAACCGACCATATCCTCCAATGGACTAAAGATTGACGAGGAAAAAATGCTAGTCATAAAAAACGGGGAGGAAATACCTTTGACCACCACTCAATTTAAAATCCTACATACGCTAGCCAAGCAACCCGGTAAAGTTTTTACCAGGAGCGAACTACTCTCTGCTGTCGAGGACGACAACGGACTACGGCAGGCCATGGAAAGGACTATTGACGCGCATATCAAGACTATCCGCAAGTTAATCGACGACGACCCCCAAAAACCAAAATATATAAAAACAATAATCGGCACCGGCTATAAATTCACCAATGAAACTTAATTTCTTAAAAAAAATCAGCTTTCGCGTCGCCCTGATCATCATTCTCCTGATTGTCGTCCTGCTTGTCGGCATAAACTTTTTAGTGGTACGGCGGGGCGAAAATGCTTTCAATGACGTATACCGTATTTTCGTCGGCCAGGTCGGCCAACGGCCGAATCAGGTGCCGCTGATCGAGCCGTGGTACGGCCAGGGTTTCTCAATCGGCGGCCCACCGATCGGCACCGAACTTACGCCGCGCGAACATTTCAGGGTCAGATTCCAGTCGTCATTAGTCTTAATCGGCCTTGCTGCATTAGCCTGTGCCGTGGGAATTGGATATTTGATATCTCGTACAATCTCAAAGCCATTAGACAAATTAAGCGATGGCCTAAAAAAACTGCGCCAAAGCCATTACCAGCTCCGACTAAGTGAGGAAAAAAATTCCGAGGAATTCAACACCATTGTCCATGAATTCAATAACCTCGCCACTGAACTGCAACGGGTGGAGGAATTGCGTAAGAATCTCATATCCGACGCTTCACACGAGCTACGGACGCCGTTAGCCAGCTTACAGGCCCAACTGGAAGGCGTCCAGGACGGCGTACTGACAATGGATCCGGAACGCCTCAAGCTGCTCCAAACTCAGGTTACCCGTCTGCACGAATTGACCAACGGCTTGCAGGATTACGCGTATTTCCGCAGCCAATCAATAAAAATAGAAAAGGCTCCGGTCCTGATCCGCACCTTTGTTGAAAAAATTATTTCAATATATGCCAGCCGTTTGGCTGAGAAAAAAATCACCGTCAAACTGGATATTCCTGACAGCCTGAAAATCGACGCCGACTCTTCCCTGCTTGAACGGATTTTCAACAACCTGATAGAAAATACCATCCGCTATTCCCAGGCATCACAAGTCGCCATCCATGCTTCGGAAAAACAAATCGTGTTTTCCGACAATGGCGTCGGCATACCGTCAGAGCATCTGCAAAACATTTTCGAGCGGTTCTTCCGATTGGAAAAATCACGCAGCCGGACAACAGGCGGCATGGGGCTGGGCCTGTCCATAACCAAAGAAATCGCAGAAGCCCATGGTTGGCATATAAACGCCCAACAACCAGCAGATGGCATGGGCGTGGAGTTTATCATTGAATTGGCACCAAACAATCAAGTGTAAATACAAAACTCTCTGCTGGTGATCACGGGCATGGGCTTGTATTGTATCACTCCATAATACTGTATGGTATAATTTTTCCATGCAGTCATTGTCATTTAAAAACATTACCATCCAGACTTCACTTGCCTTAAGCGCCGCCTCGTCGCTGATTTTTGAAGTGGTGGCCACGACGGTCATGTTTTTTTATTTTACCAAAAGCAGTTATTCAATCGCCACCATTCTCGCGGTTTTCCTGTTCGGCCTTGGGGTCGGTGCGGCCGTCATGCACACATTGATACACAAGGTACAGCAACGTGAATTGCTGTTCGGGGTGTTCCAATTATCCGTGGCCGGGTATGGGTGCCTGGTATTGGCGAACCTCTCCGCCATCACTCCGCATCTGTCAGGATGGGGCGTGGCCGTAGCCAGTCTGGTCGTCCTGCTGTTACCCACGGCCATACTCGGTGCGGTCTTCCCCCTGGCCACTGCCATGCTCCAGAAAAAAGACGGGGAAGTGGCCGGCATGGCATACGCCTCGGATCTCGCCGGGGCAATCATCGGATCCCTCCTGGCCGGCTTTATTTTTATCCCACTCTGGGGCAACCGCACCAGCATCCTGTGCGCAATCGGCTTCAATGTCATTTCCAGCCTGCTCATCCTGCCGCGCCGATGGAAACCTGTCAGTATAATCGTCGCTGCTGCCATGGCAGGCATCGTGCTCCTGACCCCGCCCGCGGGCAGCCAGGCGCCTTTTTCATCTACCAACGCCCCTGCACCGGACGGATACCAATTCTATAAAAACTCCGCCTATGGCCTGGTAACGGTAAAAGATGAAATCCTTTCGATTGATAACCGCATCCAATGCACTTTTGATAATAATGGGGTAGGAAGCGGGGTAATCACAGAATTTATTATGGCCAGATACGCGATCGAACCGCTCGACGGAGGCGAACATCGCACCCTGAACATCGGGCTGGGGTGCGGCGGCACACTGTCAGAGATAATCAGCTATAAAAACATCCAGGCCGATGTCGTAGAGATCAATCCCGTGGTAGTCTCCGCGAACCGGCAATTTTCAGACATTCTAAACAACCCCCGCGTCACGCTCATTGTCGATGATGGCCTCAACTACCTTCGGACGGCCACCACCCAGTATGACTCAATAGTGGTGGACATTGATAATCCGGCTGTGGCCAATTCGTCCAACCTCTATACGGTAGAAGCTTTCAAAATCATTCATGACCGTCTTGCCGATAACGGTACATTTGCGCTATGGGAATACGGAGGCTACACCGATGATAATCCGGCTTACCTTGATGTCTTGTATTATTCTCTCCGTGAAGCCTTTCCCTACGTGTACCATCAGCAAAGCATTTTCCTCGCGTCCAGACAACCGCTCTCGCACA